>JACMNZ010000293.1 GCA_014378285.1 Pseudopedobacter sp. | reverse complement strand
TTCTAATTTTACGTTTTCTTCTAATTGCAGTTTATCTGTGCATGGTTTTAAATACATGAAAAGGATAAGTAAAAGCAATATGAAAGAATATATTTTCATTTAATTACGTAAAGTTAAAACTAAAAAAACGAACTGTCTTTTTTTAGTTTTGTAAGGCTTTAAAATAAAAATAAGTAAGGTGCAATTTTTTAAAATTGAGTAAATAAGTCAAGGAAATATAGTTTTAAAGTCCGTATAAACAAACTAAGCTTTCTGTTATATAGTTATCTTAATAATTTTATAATCGTATTAATTTAACTTGCTAAGCAAAATTAAAATTGCCTTTTAAATTATAAATTCACTAGGATTTACCTAAAAGCAGTTCCTCATCATCATTCGCAAGAAATTATAGAAGAAACTGAAAATAATATCATAATCAAGCTCAAGTTGCCCATCACCTCAATTACTATTATACAATTACAGGTTTGATTTATAGCATTTACAGTTCTTCTATATTTGTGCGTTTATGCTCTTTTAATGATTTATAAAAAGAAGGGGTAAGGCCAGTCACTTTTTTAAATTGATTGGAAAGATGTGAAACACTGCTATAACCTAATTGGTAGGCCATCTCAGAAAGAGAAAGCTCATCATATAAAATTAATTCCTTTACCCGCTCTATTCTTTGATTGATAAAATACTTTTCAATTGAAATACCTTCCGACTCTGAAAAAATATTGCTTATATGGTTGTAATCGTAATTTAACTGATCTGATATATGTTTTGATAGATTTATAGAATTGGCTTCTCTTAAATGGAAAACTTGTGAAATAATGATTGTTTTAATTTTGTTTACCATTCTGCTCTTTTTGTCATCAATCAATTCAAAGCCCATCTTTTTTAATGAAGTATTTAGCGCAGATAGTTTCTCTTCACTCAAATCTCCTTCTATCTCCACCTCTCCTAAATCTATTAGTGAGGGAACGATTTGATGTTCTTGCAGTATGGTTTCAACTACCATTTTACACCTGCTGCAAACCATGTTTTTAATATAAATTTTCATTAATTAATCAGTAAAATTTCATTTTAAATAATCCGCTACCCGCTCCAATACCGAATAAATTATTAATGGCTCATTTTAATGCCATCCTTTTTGCCTAATTGATCTAAGGCAGCCCTGAAACCTTTTGCTAATTGTAAAGCAGGCCCGGTTCCTAAATAATGCAGGAATATCATATGAGGTTCGTCGCCCAGCATGTGATTATGTACGGCAACTACTTCTATGTTGTTTGCTCTTAAAGTTTTAATCACAGCGTTTACTTCGGTGTCCAGCATTGCTACATCCCCCGCTATGTGTGCTTTTTCCATCGTTCCGGTAAAAGATGCCCAGGTATTAAGTCCAATGGCAGAAGTTAATTCGGCTCCCATAGCAATAACGGTAAGGTCGTTTCTTCCTATTGTATATTTTATGGTAGGGCCGTTTATTGCGGCTTCATATTTAATCAAGCCATTCAACAGAGATACATCAAAAATATCTTTCCCTGTCTTATTGGGTGGTGATCCGGCAGCAGGTTGGTTCTTAGGAGAAATCTTTGTATCGGCAATGGCTTTAGCATATTTTTTTGCCAGTTCTTCAGGTGTTCCCATACCGTGAATGTGCATATAGAAGATTCTTGGTTCTTCATAAAAAAAGTGGTTGTGAATTGCACCGACTTCTAAGCCATTTGCCTGTGCCGCCGAAATAAGTCCGTTTACCTCTTCTTGTAGAAGTACACAATCACTCATCAGTACCGATGATTTTCCATCCATTGTTTTTTTAATAGCTACCCAGCCCCCAAAGCCAAAAGCAATGGGAACAGATTCTCCTTTAAGGGTAATCTTCAAGTCGTTTCTTGGAAGCGGTGTGGTATGAGTGGCTTCTGCCTCCTTATACATTCCTTTTTTACCCATAGCCGTTTCAATAGCCATAATTTCTTGGGGAGATAATGCAGGTGTTTTAGCAGATAAAGTTGTAAAAGCTGCAACATTTTTTATGTCGATTAGACTAGCCCCAACTATAAGTGCGCCTGTCTGCAACCATGTTCTGCGTGATAAACTATAGTTTGATTTTTTTGTTTCCATGATATATATTTATGTGATTATAAAGTTGTTTTTATTTTGACATGTTATAAATTTTAAATAACACAACTCCTTTTAAAGAAAATCTGTCCTTTTGAATTTTATGCACACCATCTGTATGCTGTAAATTACGAATTTTATAAATTCTTTCTATATATGTTTGTTATAGAACTCGTTTGTTACATCAATTAAAGCTATCTATTTCATCCTAGCCAAAATAGCTTTCATTTCTGCGATCTCTTTTTTCTGAGCCTTGATAATCCCATCAGCCAATTTCCTCACTTCTGGATCTTGTAGATTTGCATTTTCACTCGTCATAATTGCCGATGAATGATGCGGAATCATTGCTTTCATATACTGTTCATCACCAACTGGGGTTTGGGTCCGCAATGCGGTAAGCACCAAACCAAAAACCACCATGCTACCAATCATAATCAAATTGTTTGTTTTTTTATTTGGATACATTTTTCCCATCATCAGCATCATCATAATGGCCATCCGACTCACCATTAATAAAGCCATGTATATTCTACTAAGGCTGATATAAAAATGGTCAATAGCTACGATGTTGATGAACATCATGCTATA
>JACMNZ010000292.1 GCA_014378285.1 Pseudopedobacter sp. | reverse complement strand
CATTACGTGGAACCCTAACAGCATAGATAATTTGAAACCTATCTACTCTGATAATCCATACTGGACGTTTTACGAAAACTACGAAACAGATACAAGATCTAGATATTTTGGAAATGCTGTATTGGAAGATAAATTGACCAGTTGGTTAACCGTAATGGGCAGATTTGCGTTTGATACTTATAGCGAATTTCAAGAAGAAAGAATTAATGTAGGCAGCGCTGAGGTATCAAAATACTCACGGTACAATAATAATGTGTCTGAGTACAATTATGACTTAATGTTGAATTTTAATAAAAATTTAACCGAAAAATTAAATCTAGAAGGTAATATTGGTTACAATTTAAGAAATAATGTAAACAGCAGTATTTTCGCATCTACCAACGGAGGTTTGAACAAAGCTCGTCTTTATTCTCTTTCAAACAGTGTTAACCCTATTAATGCTCCAAGTGAATATGAAGCAAACAGTATGGTTGATGGTCAATACATCAGAGCAAGTTTAGGTTATGACAACTTTGCTTATTTAGAGGGTACTTACAGAACAGACCGTTCATCCAATTTACCTAAAGACAACAACAGATACGATTACTTCTCTGCTTCTGGAAGTTTAGTTTTCTCTAAATTTATAGAAGCAAAATGGTTGTCATTTGGTAAATTAAGAGCTAATTATGCAGAAGTTGGAAGTGATACAAATCCTTACAGAGTTTTTAATACTTATGGTATTGGAACACCTTTTAATGGAACTGGTATTGCCTCAAATCCTGCTACCCAAAACAACCTAAACCTTTTACCAGAGAGACAAAAGAGTTATGAATTTGGTATAGAAATGGCATTTTTAAATAAGCGCCTAGGTTTTGATGTATCCTACTACCATGATTTAAACATCAATCAAATTACACCTATTCCACTATCAACATCTACAGGATATACTTCAGCTATATTAAATGCTGGAACCATTCAAAATGAAGGAATTGAAGTGCAATTTAATGCTACACCTTTAAAATCTAAAGACTTCAGATGGGACTTAAATCTTAACTGGTCTCAAAATAAAAGTTTAGTTGTAGAATTGTTAAACGGTATCACAAACTTACAATTAGCCTCATTACAAGGTGGTGTATCTATCAATGCAACTCCAGGACAACCTTATGGTACTATTAGAGGTAGTGATTTCATCTATGCCGCAAATGGAAAACCAATCGTTAACCAAACAGGAAGTGCATCAAGAATAGGTACTTATCAAGTAACAGGTGCTAGTAACAATGTGATAGGTGATATCAATCCAGATTGGAAAGCAGGTCTTACGAACAGCTTCACTTACAAAAATGTTAATTTAAGTTTTTTAATTGACATGCAAAAAGGTGGAGATGTATTCTCATTAGATACTTGGTATGGTTATGCAACTGGTTTGTACGATTTCTCAGCAGCTAATAATGATTTAGGAAACCCGATTAGAAACCCTATCAAAGGTACCCCAGGAAATTATGCCGCTGATAGTGGTGGCTTTATCGTTGATGGTGTAGCTCCAGACGGAACAGCAAATCAGGTTAGAGCCAGAGGAAGTGTATATACCACAGCATGGGGTTATGCAAGAGCTCCTAATAAACTTCACGTTTATGATGCGGGTTATATCAAATTGCGTGAAGCGAACATAACCTATAATTTTAATCCAAAAACAATCGAAAAAACACCTTTCACGAATATTGGTTTATCTTTGATTGGAAGAAATTTATGGATTATTGATAAAAGCACTCCTTATGCAGATCCAGAAGCTGGGTTAAGTTCAGGAAATGTTCAAGGATACCAATCAGGTGCCTATCCTGCAATAAGAGAAATTGGGATGAGTCTTAAACTACAATTTTAAAAAAAAATATCATGAAAAAAGTAATATTAACAACTTTGACTATTTTAACTTTATTGGTCTCATGTCAATCTGATAACCAATACGAAGAAAGAAATAGAGATCCAAAGAACCCTACACAGGTTAGTGCTGAATTTTTATTCAATAGTGCCACCAAGAGTTTATTTGATCAAATGACCAGCACTAATGTTAACGAAAACGTTTTTAGAATGTTAGGTCAACATTGGACAGAAACAACTTACGTTGATGAAGCAAATTATGATTTTAACGGACGTAATATAACGCAAAATCATTGGTCTGAAATTTACAGAAATGTCTTGTTAGATTTAGCTACTGCAAAAGCAAATACAGATGCCGATGCAGCACTATCAGCAGCAACCAAAAAAACGAAAAATGCTCAAATCGAGATATTAGCTGTTTATACTTGGGCGCAAATGGTAGAAACGTATGGTAACATTCCATATAGTCAAGCATTAAATGCAGGACAATTTGTATTACCAGTTTACGACGATGCTGCCACTATCTATGGAGATTTACTAAAGCGTTTAACTGCTACCATTCCAAACTTAACTGATAACGGTTTTGGCTCGGCAGATAAAATCTACGGCGGAGATGCAATGAAATGGAAAAAATTGGGTAACTCTTTATTGCTAAGAATGGGCTTAAGAGTTGCTGATGTTCCTACATTGACAGCTCAATCTACAGCGGCAATTAAAGCAGCAGTAAGTGGAGGTGTATTTACTTCTAATGAAGATAATGCTGCACTAATGTACTCAAGTGCATCACCTAACACGAATCCGGTTTGGGTTGATTTAGTGCAATCTGGTAGATCAGATTTTGTTGTAGCTAATACATTAGTAGATAAGATGAATGAACTTAGTGATCCTAGAAGAACAGCCTATTTTGATGAAAATTTGGGAGCTGGAGTATTTAAAGGTGGACCTTACGGCGATAACAATAGCTTCTCAGCATATACCCATGTGAGCAGCAGAATAATAGACCCTGCAAATCCCGCTTCCTTGATGGATTATTCAGAAGTTTGTTTTTACCTAGCAGATGCGGCAGAGCGTTCTATTTCTGGAACTCCTGCTACGGCTGCAAGCTTTTACAATAATGGTATTACTGCATCCTTTGATTATTGGGGCGCTACTGATGTTGCTGCTTACTTAGCCAATCCGAAAGTAAATTATGCAACTGCAGCTGGTGATTGGAAAGTTAAAATTGGAACTCAACTTTGGTTAGCTATGTATAATAGAGGTTATGAAGCTTGGACAGCTTGGAGAACTTATGATTTTCCTGGCTTTAAATTGCCAGCAGTTTCTGAATTACCAGTTCCAACAAGATATACTTATCCTATTAATGAACAAAACTTGAATAAAGCCAACTATACTGCAGCCGCTGCTGCTATTGGAGGTGATAAACAAACAACGAAAGTTTTCTGGGATAAATAATTATTACAACCCAAAAAAACATTACAAAACCATCCCGCAAAACGGGATGGTTTTTTATTTAATGGCAGTTAAGGTTAATATTGACAATTAAAAAAAAAAGAGCAAAAACTCTCTTTGTTAATACTTCGAAACCAGTTGTGTCACGAGAAGATTATTATACAGATTATTGGTTTAATTGCAACTGCTCTAGCACCCAAATCAACTTAGTTAGGGATTCTATCGCATCGGAAAATATAATTAAAAAAGGATTTGCCGACAAATTTTTGAAAAAAAGTGATTCAAATAGGTATTATTCGCTATCGTTTACTTCTGATATGACTATTTTATTTCTGCCTTTACCACGAATGCTTCTTAGTGAAGCTATTGTTTACAGTAAATGAAAGAAACACGATTATAAGAAAGCGGATATAGTAGTAGACTACATTTTGAGATAAAAAATTAAGAAACGAGCAAATGTAGCTTATTGTTTCTCCACAACACAATAACAAATAAAAATTCACATTATCATATAATCAAATTAAAACCTGTCGCACAGCGAACGAAAAAAACATCTTATACCAATAACATTTGTAAAATAGTCCAATATTTTATGGTGTAATGCCGATATAGTATGAAAATAGTCCATGTCTATTGGATTATATTGAATACATAATCGGTACTATTAAAGAACATTAGATAAACATTCTGATATAAATAAAAAACTGGATAAAAAGGAATTATGCTCCTATTTTATCCAGTTCTTATTGATTATTGACATAACATTAAAAGAAAGAAACTATAAAGAACTTTTCGTAAAAATATTTATAACAAATACTATAATTAATTCTTTACTTATAACTTCGATCGAATTTGATACATTACTTTATAAATAATTTTTCAGTAAAATTGATTTCCTGATTACTTACCTTAATAATATATATTCCTTTTTGAAGCTGATTCAAATTAATTTCTTTCTCAAAAGAAGAATCTGAGTTAAACTCCACATCAACTGATCGGTAAACAATCCTACCTGCTAAATCTACAACCTGAATATTCAATTTACCTGTAAAATCATTAGTATGTATGTAAACTACACCTTTAGGAGATGGATTTGGATAAATACCAATTTTGTCACTATTAAGATATTTATTTACTGCCAATGTGCAATTAGGAATTGCAGCCGGCTCCGTAAAATCCTCAACTTGATCGTTAATAGCAGCAATATTAGTATCATTCCCTGTATTACTTCCAGAGGATGCATTAACACCTAATCCTCGTCTAGCAAAAACTTTCCAAATCAAGCAATAATCCTGACCTCCAGTTGTAGCTTGGTCTGCCGAAATAATAGCATTTCTGGCTTGAATAAAAGAAGGATTACAAGGTTGCAATTTCATAGCGTCTAAAACTAAACGCATTACTTTGTTATTCCCTCCTGTACCAGAATATATATCAGAACTAAACCCATATTTGCCAACATAAGCCCAAGTCAAGTCCCAAAGTGTAGCGGCCCACACTTCACCGACATCGTGAGGTTCGACTAATTCAGTCTTTACTTGCGTTGTCTTATCGGTGTAGATGAATGTTTTTCCATTGGTATTGGCAAATGTCAAAGGATTAATGGTCATATTGGTTGAATAAGGAAAGCTTCTAATTCCGCCTCCGGTTGTTTTTTCATTTATAGCGTAGGTACCGATACCTTTTGCCGTCTCTCCGACATCGCCTGATTTTATTTGCATCATTAAAGCTATCCAATCGGACCATCCTTCCCCCATTTGCTCTGGAGCAATCAAACAGCTTGAATTTTTTCTACCTCCAGTTAATCTAGTTGATATACCGTGTGCATATTCGTGAGCAATTATTCCATTATCAAAATCTCCATCAGCATACAAATACAGACCTGCCGGTATTTCAAGCTTGACATTTACAGGGCCATTTGCCATTTCAGCAATAAAT
>JACMNZ010000291.1 GCA_014378285.1 Pseudopedobacter sp. | reverse complement strand
AGGCAGCTATAAGTTTTTAGTTACGGAATTAAATAGTAATTCAAATTCATTTAAAAATCCCTATAGTTTAGAAATCGAGATTTTGCCCCCTTTTTATAAAACTAAACTTGCTTATTTTATATATCTTCTTCTGTTTGTTTTGCTAACCTATTTATTAGGTAATTTCTTTTTAGAAAAAGCAAAAAGCAGAAACGAGATTAAATTAGAACGCTTAAAAAATATTAATGAAAAGGAATTTTATAAACAAAAAATAGAGTTTTTTACGGTGATGGCACATGAAATACGGACGCCATTATCGCTCATTATTGCTCCATTAGAAAAAATGCTTAGCAAGAAGCAATTCAACGAACAAAATACGCATCAGCTTCAGATTATGGAGGAAAATAGCGATAGGTTATTAACATTGGTCAATCAGCTACTAGATTTCAGAAGGATAGAAAGTGATATCTATAACATCAATTTAGAGAGGGTAGAATTGGTTTCTTTGGTAAATAGCATCACTGATAAGTTTTCTGCAATGACTTATCAAAAAGGAATAAATTTTAGTGTGGAGTGTAAGTATAAAACTATTTACGCCATGTTAGATCCGGAAGCCATTAATAAAATTATTAGTAATTTGTTGATCAACTCTTCAAAATTTGCCAGAAAGAGCATCAAAATCATGATAGATATTTCTAAAATTGATGCTTTAAAAGTACTTAATATTTCTGTTGAGGATGATGGTATTGGAATTCCAGATTCAGATATTGAATCAATATTCACTAAGTTTTTCAAGGTCCAAACTAAAGAACACAATTATAATAATTTAGGAGGATCTGGAATTGGTTTAGCACTTGCAAAATCATTAATAGAAAAACATGAAGGTCAACTGTTAGTAGAAAGCGAACAAAATGTTAAAACAACATTTAAAGTAGAAATTCCGTTGATTGAGGAGGAAGAAAATAATTATCCAATTAATTATGTGGTGGGGCAACCAGAAAATGGTCAGCAAACGGTTTTAGTGGTAGAAGATGACTATTCTCTATTGCAATTTATTTCTGAAAATTATGAGTCGGCGGGATATTTTGTGTTAAAAGCAAATAACGGTTTAAAGGCTTTAGAATTATTAGATAAACATCAGGTTGATATGGTGATTTCTGACGTAGTGATGCCGGAAATGGACGGAATAGAGCTATGTAAACGAATTAAAAATGACATGGCTTTTAGCCATTTACCCGTGATTTTGTTAACAGCAAAAACAAATTCTGATGCGGTGACGGAAGGTTTAGAAAATGGGGCGGATGCTTACATATCTAAACCTTTTAAGTGGAAAAATCTATCATTAATCACAAAAAATTTAATGGATTTAAGGCAAAACTTAAAACAACGTTTTTCCCAATCTCCGTTTGAAAGTTTTGAGATATTGCCTGCTGGTACAAAAGATAAAGATTTCCTAAATAAACTAATTTCATCAATTGAAGAACGTATATCTGATCCATTACTTTCTGTTGAGGAATTAGGGAGAGAAATTGGATTAAGCAGGTCTAGTTTATACAAAAAAATTAAATCGATGACAGGGTATGTACCTAATGAATTTATCAGGGTTATCCGTTTAAAAAAGGCAGCTAAACTATTAATCGCAAAAAATTATAATATTTCTGAAATAGGATATATGGTTGGTTTTAGTTCTCATTCTTATTTTTCTAAATGTTTTTATCAGCAATTTAAGTTAACACCAACAGAATTTTCAGAACAAAACAAACAAGAAGTACAATTATAAAATCTCAGTAAGCCTTATAAATATGTATCATGCAAGTTAAAATGATTTTTTATCCTCTTAGCTTTGGGAACGTGTTGTTTTCTTCCTACTCTTTACAGTTAAACTTTCTAAATAAGGATTTTTAGGATTTTAGGATTAAAACTTATCAAACGCAGATTAGTGAAATTTCTTTCCAGCACAGATTAGTGGAAATTATTGTATTAGTGGCTAAAAATGACTTAAAAAAACACCCCATTTGGAACGTTTTGTATAAAATCTCAATGAACTAAATCTATTGAAAAACAAAATTTAAGGTTATTGTAAGATTTGTTGTAGTATTTATATCACCATTTCTTTTAATTAATCCGAAAACTCTTTTAGAGTTTTGCTATCATTTTTTTTTGCTTTAGACCATAACCAACTGCAGTTGAAAATAGGCCCATTTGGTGATAAAGTAGGTAGACCTTCAATATTTGATTTGCCTAGTGAGTGGGCTGTTGGCATCACTTACCGCTATTGGAATTGTTAGTGAATAAGTTTTGTTGCTTTATTACCAGAAAAAAAACGGACTTAAATT
>JACMNZ010000290.1 GCA_014378285.1 Pseudopedobacter sp. | reverse complement strand
TCGGGCCAATTCCCATAATTCTTGGTGCCACGCCAGCTACAGAATAACTTACTAAACGAGCTATTGGGGAAACATTTAACTCCTTCAACATTTTTTCAGACACCACCAATACAAAGGCTGCTCCGTCTGAAGTTTGTGATGAATTACCTGCTGTAACTGAACCACCTGCTGCAAAAACAGGTTTTAATTTTGCTAAAGCAGTTAAACTGGTATCCGCTCTTGGACCTTCATCCGTATCAACCACGTATTCACGGGTTTTCTTCTTCATGTTGGCATCTAAATAGTTTTCTTTTACCGTAATAGGCAAAACACCATCTTTTAAATGCCCATTTTTAATGGCTTCAATTGCCTTTTGATGTGAATAAAAAGCAAATTCATCTTGGTCTTCTCGATTTACATTGTATTCTTTTGCTACTGCTTCGGCGGTTAATCCCATTCCCCAATACCAATCTGGATTTTTAAGTGTCACTTCCGGATTTGGGACAATTTTCCATCCGCCAAAAGGCATTCCGCTCATCACTTCTACCCCCCCAGCAATAATACAATCAGCCATGCCCGCTTTAATTTTGGCTACAGCTGTAGCAATGGTTTCTAAACCTGATGCACAATATCTATTTACCGTTACGCCCGGAACTTTATCAGTATCTAAACCCATTAAAGAGATCATTCTGGCAATGTTTAAGCCTTGTTCTGCTTCTGGTGTAGCGTTTCCTACAATAACATCGTCTATTCTTTCTTTATCTAAATTTGGGACTGACGCCACTAATTCACGTATAACTTCTGCGGCTAAATCGTCGGCCCGGGTGAAACGAAAAACACCTTTTGATGCTTTCCCAACCGCTGTTCTGTATCCTGCTATAATGTATGCTTCCATTTTGTTTTTGATTAAGGATTAAGGAGTAAGGAATAAAGACACCTTACAAACTATCCGAATTAAACTCCTTTTTTCTATGATCTTTGTTCCTTATTCTTTAGTCGAATTTAATTCCTCAACGGCTTCCCTTTAGTAATGATGCTTTGTATTCTTTCCAACGTTTTCTTTTCCCCACACAAACTCAGAAATGCTTCTCGCTCTAAATCCAATAAATATTGCTCCGTTACTAATGTTGGGGCTGATAAATCGCCGCCGCACATTACATAGCCTAATTTCTGAGAGATTTTTTGATCATGTTCTGAAATATAATTTCCAGATTTCATAATGTTGGCTCCTATATAAACCATTCCTAATCCGTATTTACCTAAAACTTTGATATCAGTTCTTCTAACGGGTTGGGTGTAACCTGCATTTGCTAATTCTAAAGCTTTCTCTTTTGCATCGGCGATAAGCCTGCTTCTATTCATAGAGATGGAATATTTATCTTTTAATAAATAACCTAAATCAAAAGCTTCTTGTGCTGAGGTAGAAACTTTAGCCATGGCAATAGTCAGGAACTTTTCTTTTAAAACATTCTGCTCAATCTGTTCTGCTCCAAATTCGTCAGATGCTCTTAAAGTCATTTCCTTAGTTCCGCCACCGCCGGGTATTAATCCAACTCCAAATTCTACCAATCCCATATAAGTTTCGGAACTCAGTTGCACATGGTCGGCATGTAAAGCGAATTCGCAACCGCCACCTAAAGTTAAATTATGTGGAGCAACTACTACTGGAATGGAAGAATAACGAAGCCTCATAGAAGTGTTTTGGAACATTTTGATTGCCATATTCACTTCATCCCACTCCTGCTCTACCGCCATCATAAAAATCATTCCCACATTTGCCCCTGCGGAAAAATTGGCACCATCGTTTCCAATAACTAAGCCCCGGTAATCTTTTTCGGCTATGTCAATTGCCTTATTTATTCCTGCTAAAACTTCGCCGCCAATGGTATTCATTTTAGTATGGAATTCTAAGTTCAGGATACCATCACCTAAATCTGTTAAAGTTGTGCCTGCATTTTTCCAAATAGTTTTATTGCTTCTGATATTGTCTAAAACAATAAATGCATCCTGACCAAGAATTGCTTTATAAGATTTTGAAGGGATATCATAATAAGATTTGATGCCATTTTCTACCTTATAAAATGAAGAATTTCCTGCTGTTAGCATTTCTAAAACCCAAGCTGCCGGAGTTTTTTGGTTTGCTTTCATCATCTGCACTCCTTCTTTCACCCCTAAAGCATCCCAAACTTCATATGGACCTAATTCCCAGCCAAAACCAGCTCTCATAGCATCATCAATTCTGTAGGTTTCATCAGAGATTTCAGGAATACGATTGGATACGTACTCAAACAATCCTGAAAAGGAAACTCTGAAAAACTCTGCAGCTTTATCTTTTCCAGCGGCAAAAACTTTCATCCGTTCACGTAAGTTTTCTACTGGCTTGGTAGCATCTAGCGTAGCTGATTTAACTTTATTTTGTGGACGGTATTCTAAAGTTTTTAGGTCTAAAGCAAAAATCTCGGTCTTACCGTCTTTATCTTTTGTTTTTTTATAGAAACCCTGACCAGTTTTATCACCTAGCCATTTGTTTTCTTGCATTTTTTTTACATAATCTGGCAAAATGAAAACTTCTTTTTGTTCATCGTTAGGTACGTTTTGCGCTAATCCATTGGCCACATTTATCATGGTATCTAAACCAACGACATCCGTTGTACGGAAAGTGGCAGATTTTGGTCGGCCTAAAGCAGGACCAGTAAATTTATCTACTTCCTCAACGGTTAAATCCATTTTTTCTACCAAATGCAATAAAGACATGATAGAATAAACACCAATCCTATTTGCAATAAACGCGGGAGTGTCTTTACATAAAACCGTGGTTTTACCCAAAAATT
The DNA here is from genome assembly GCA_014378285.1 of Pseudopedobacter sp. Taxonomy (GTDB): domain Bacteria; phylum Bacteroidota; class Bacteroidia; order Sphingobacteriales; family Sphingobacteriaceae; genus Pseudopedobacter. The sequence continues at coordinate 4,050 of JACMNZ010000290.1, read as the reverse complement.
TGTCGCCATAATGCATTAAAAAATCAACTATTTCAGGATCTGTTGAAGCTGTTGGTATAATTTCTAATAATCTTAAATAACGAGGTGGATTAAAAAAGTGAGTTCCGCAGAAATGCTTTTTGAAATCATCTGATCTTCCCTCAGCCATCATGTGGATTGGAATTCCAGATGTATTTGATGTGATCAATGTCCCTGGTTTTCTAAATTTCTCTACTTCGTCGTAAACTATTTTTTTGATTTTAAGATTTTCTACCACTACTTCAATTATCCAATCGCAAGTAGCAATATCTTTCATATTATCCTCAAAATTCCCCGTTTTAATTTTATTTAAAACCGATTTGTTATACACTGGAGAAGGATTAGATTTAGCTGCAAACGTTAATGCGTCATTTACAATTCTATTTCTTACACCCAAACTTTCTAAGGTAAAGCCTTTAGCTTGTTCTTTATCGTTCAATTCTTTTGGTACAATATCCAAAAGCAATACTTCTAAACCAATATTTGCAAAATGGCAGGCAATGCGAGAACCCATGATTCCCGAACCTAAAACTGCCACTTTTTTAATCGTTCTTTTCATAAAAAATTGTTGATCAGGGTTTGTAATTGGTAGTTAATTCATTAATTCTTTTTAAGGATTGGATCAGCTGCTCTCTTTGCTCTGTAGATAAATGAGCATCTAAATTGTCGTTAAATTTACGTACAACTACTCTTGCCAAATGGCGCTTTTCTTTTCCTAAGTTTGTTAAATAAAGCTTTACTGACCTTTTATCGGTTAAATGACTTTCTCTATAAATTAGACCATCATGTTCTAAATTATTTAACATCCTACTTAAACTGGTTGATTTTAAGCCTAATAAAGCTGCCACTTCTGAAACGGTAGTTCCTTCAATCTCATCGATATTTATCAATAAATAACCAACTGATTGGGTTATATCAAATTCAGAGGCTAGCTGATTATATTTATTTGCGATATTTTGCCATGTGACCTTTAAAAAATAATCAATAGTTTCTTGATGTTTCATTTAAAAAAGTTTAATTAGGTATTTCAAATGTAAGTAACTCAAATTTATTATGCAAGCATAATAAATTTTATTAGAATTTATTAATTTAAATAAGTTTTTGGATTAATTTTTGCTTATAAAAAAGGATTAAAAAAAACACAGAAACGTATAGAATGAATAGGATTTAACTAATGATTTTAGTTGTAGACGATAAGCAGGAGAACATATATTCTCTAAAAAAATTGCTAGAATCAAAAGACTTTTTAGTTGATAGTGCATTATCGGGAGAAGAAGCTTTGAAAAAAGTTTTAAATAACGATTATGCTTTGATTATCCTTGATGTGCAAATGCCCATTATGGATGGCTATGAAGTTGCAGAAACACTAGCTGGTTTTAATAAGACAAAAGATATTCCAATCATTTTTTTATCTGCAGTTAATACTGATAAACAATTTATTGCCAAAGGATATGAATCTGGAGGTATAGATTATGTAACCAAGCCAGTTGACCCTGATATTTTACTCTTAAAAGTAAATACTTTTTTAAAGCTTTATAAACAAAATAAAGAATTAAAAGAGATACAAGATGTATTAAGAGCAGAAATCGATATTCGTAAAAAAGTACAAATAGAGTTAAAAGAAAGATTAGAGCAATTACATTATACTTTAGAAGCCTTACCATTAGTTGCTTTTACAGCAGATGAAAACGGAAAAATTGACTTCGTGAATCGGAAATGGATGCTGTTTTCGGAAAGCGATCAGGTTTTCCCAAAATCCCATCCAGATGATAAAAAGATTGAAGCAGAATTTATAAGTGCCATCATCCAGAATAAAAACCTAGAATTGGAGGTAAGGCTACAAAAATTAGGATCTATAGAATATTGCTATCATTTATTGAAGATAATTCCTATAAGAGAAAAAGGGAAACAAAATAAGTGGATAGGTACTTTCACTGATATTGATGCTCATAAACAAATCGAAAAGAAGAAAGATGAATTTTTAAGTATTGCCAGCCATGAGCTAAAAACTCCTTTAACCAGTATAAAAGCATACATACAATTGTTGTCTCGGAGTTTAAAAAACCACGAATCTGCTCAAATAAAAATTTATATAGAAAAAGCACAATTACAGGTTGGTAAATTAAACGATTTAATATCTGAGCTATTGGATATTTCTAAAATAGAGAGTGGTGAATTGAAAATCAACAGAAAAAATATAGATATAAAACATATTATTGAAAGTTGTGTAGATACAATACATCAAACCCATCCTTCTGCAAATGTTAAAGTTATAGGTAATTTAAAACCAAGGATATTAAACGTAGACGAACATAGAATTGAACAGGTTCTAATTAATTACTTAACTAATGCCTTAAAATATTCTCCAAATAACCAAACAGTAACCATTCTTAGAGAAGATTTAGATGAAGAGATATTGATAAAAGTTAAGGATAAAGGAATTGGCATATTAGAAGAAAAACAAAAAAGCGTTTTCGGTAAATTTTACAGGGTAGAAGAAACGTCTTTAAAATTTCAAGGATTGGGTATTGGATTATATATTTGTGCCGATATCATCAAGAAACATCACGGTAAATATGGGGTAAAGAGCGAACCAAATAAAGGATCGGAGTTTTACTTTAGTTTACCCTTCAATTATTAAAACAAGCTTAAAAAATGGAATCTAAATTTTTAAGGAATCTTCAAATTGGTTTTTCAATTTCTTTTATTTTATTGATTATAAGTTCTACAGCTTCATTTATGTCGATAAAGAAGTTTAGAGATAACCAAACAAGGGTGGAGCAAACTTTAGAATTTTTAAACACATTAAATAATATCAATGTAAATTTAAAAGATAAAATAATTGGCATTAGGGGTAAATTGTTATCCAAAGATAATAAGTATTCTAAAACCTATTATGCTAGCATTATACCTGGCGATTCTCTATTAAGTACTCTTGATGTTTTAGTAACAAATAATCCCGTTCAGATTAGAAATGCTAAAGAGTTGAGTATAGCCTGTAGAAAATATTTTGTAATAACGCAAAATATCATGTCGCAAATAGATAATGGGAATACGGTTTCTTATTCTATTATGGAAACTGGGAGAGAGCAAACGGAAGTTATACAATCCATCATCAATAAGATGAAAAACATGGAGCATTTGCTTTTAAAAAAAAGAAACGAAGTAAGTGCTCAATCCGCCGGTACAACTCCAATCCTTTTAGTGGTTACGTCCTTACTTTCCCTGTTGATAACTTTAATATTCTATTTTAGGATAAGAACTGATTTTAAACAACGTGATGAACTTAAAAACCAATTATTACAGAAAGATAAAGACACCACAGAAAGCATACTGAAAATAGCAGAAATTGCACATCAAATTTCTTTGGGAGATTTTAGTACAAGGGTTGATGCTGATGATTTTGGCCTATTGAGTAAAATAAGCAATTCTTTAAATTCTATGGCAGAGTCTTTAGAGGTATCTTTTGGTAAGCTGAATGATGAAGAATGGTTACAAAAGGGAATTGCGTCGCTTAACAAGAAACTTTTGGGCAACAAAACAGTAAACCAAATTTGTGAAGAATCTTTAAGCGAATTAATCTTTTATGGGCAATGCGAAGTGGGTGGCCTTTATGTTTTTGAAGACGGAAAAATTACCTTAAAAAGCTTTTATAACAAAGAAGCTTTTATGAAGACTTCTTTTAATGAAGGAGAAGGTTTAATTGGGCAGGTTTTTAAAGATGGTGTTTTAAAAAATATAGGTGATTTAGGCCCTGATTATTTTATAACAACCGCTAGCGGAAAAATAAAGCTAAATCATTTATTATTGATTCCTATTATAAATGCTAATCTAACAATTGGTATCATAGAATTGGGTTGTAGTTCTAAATTTACAGAAGTTGATATTCTTTATCATCAAACTTGTGGTGTAAGCATTGGCGCCGCTTTAGTAAGCGCAAAATTTAGAAGGAATATCCAAAATTTATTAGAAGAAACACAAACACAAACAGAAGAATTACAGGCACAACACAGCGAGTTAGAAAACTTAAAT
>JACMNZ010000289.1 GCA_014378285.1 Pseudopedobacter sp. | reverse complement strand
GCAATAAAAAAGCGTTCTTTTTAAAATTAAAATTTTTACCCTAAATGCTTCGGCGTTTAACACATATTGCGGGATAGAGCAGGGGTAGCTCGTTGGGCTCATAACCCAAAGGTCGGGTGTTCGAATCACTCTCCCGCTACTTTTGAAAAAGCCTCAGTAAACACTGAGGCTTTTTCGTTTTTAATACTTTTTATCTTTCGACCTAATTTCATTGGAGTAAGGAAATGGAGTAAGGAACTTAGATTTTTTTAAAGATTTCAAACTCATTTTTCATCTTATTTTGAACATCAATTTTGTCAAAATAATGCTTATCAAGTACTGCTAATCCTCCATGCGAAGTGATTAAATGAGCTTGGTCACCAAACTGCATTCTGGCACTTGTTGAAAATGTTTTCCGAAGGTTTTTGAATTCTAATTTTTCGTAATATCTGTTTTTGATAGAAATTGGGTAAATGCCTTACTTATTAAACCTATCATTGTTTCTCTTTTGTAGCTCGATTCTGGGGCTAAAACGTAAAGATTTGAATATTTGTATTTATCGTGTCCAATTCTTTCTAAAAAGACCTCAAAATCACTATAAATCATGAATTGTTTCACCTTCTTTTCCTCCTCGCTTACAATATTACTCCTATGTTTGTAAAGTTTTATAAATTTACAATATATGGTGAAGAAGAATGAGAGTACAAATGTTCCTAAATAACCCAAGAGGTATATTGTCACATAGAAATCACCTCATTCTTTTTATTTCTTAGAGTTTGAACAGAATGTAAGGAAACTATCATTGGTAGTTATCCAGAATATCCAATTAGGAGAAAAAACGAAGGGAGATTTATCACTGTTAAATTTTAAAACCAAACAGTATGAAAAAAAGTTTAAAACAAGTTGTGGGTATTGATGTTGCCCAAAAAGAATTAGTAGTAACCTTAGGTAAGCTACACGAAGATTTAAGCATAGAATTATATGCTTATAAAGTATTTTCTAATAAAGAAAAAGGCTTTGAGGCCTTATTAAAATGGGTAAAAAAATTAACTGACGATCAGACTAGTGTTCATTATGTCATGGAAGCTACGGGTGTATATCATCAGAAATTTGCTTATTATTTAGATGAAAATAAATTAAACCTAAGTATTGTATTGCCTAATAAAATCAGCAATTACATGCGAACCTTAGATCTGAAAACTATAACTGATAAAAGTTGTTCAGAAGCCATTGCAAGATTTGGGTTAGAACGGCAATTAAATTTGTGGAAACGACCAAAAGAAGTTTATAAAAAACTACAACAATTAACCCGAGAACGTAATCAAATAGTAGAAGAAAGAGTAATGGTTAAAAACCAATTACACGCAGAAGAATCAGAAGCAGAGCCAAATACAGGTAGCGTGAAACGTATAAAAGCTCGCATTAAATTATTAAATAGCCAAGAACTAGAGATAAAAAAAGAGATTGATTTAATTGTTGCCAAAGACGAATCTATAATTAAAGAAATTGAAACTATTTGCACCATACCAGGAGTAGGAAAACTAACAGCAGTAATCATATTAGCAGAAACAAATGGATTTGAATTAATTAAAAACAAAAAACAATTAGTGAGTTATGCAGGTTTAGATGTAAAAGAAAAACAATCTGGAACGTCTGTAAAAGGCAAAGCAAGAATATCAAAACAAGGGAATCGAAACTTAAGGAAAGCAATGCATTTACCAGCATTAGCTGCTATCAAACACGATGAGCACTTTAAGGAAATATTTGTAAGATTAGTATCAAAAAGTGGAATAAAAATGAAAGGTGTCGTAGCTGTACAAAGAAAACTATTAGAACTCGTTTATATTTTACACAAAAACAAATCCGTTTATCAAAAACAGTATGAAGAAAATAAAAGAGGGCAACCACAAGTAGTCGCCACTCTTTAGAAACTAGCTCAAGGCCGTTTTGAAAAACAAAAATAAAAAATTAATATTTAATTTGCAATTTAACACAGAATCTATGTGGTTTGTACTACCTGTTTATTATGATTGATATAACATAATATACGCGACGATTTTCAATACCAAACCCTTCCTTGTTTTTTACTATATTTACCATCTTAATTTTTAACACAACATGAGTTTTTTAGACGAATTACATAAGCGTAAAACCTTTGCCATTATTGCCCATCCCGATGCTGGTAAAACAACCCTTACCGAAAAATTATTATTATTTGGTGGAGCCATCCAAACAGCGGGTGCCGTAAAGTCAAATAAAATAAAAAAAGCAACCACTTCCGATTTCATGGAAATTGAAAAGCAACGTGGTATCTCTGTTTCTACATCCGTTATGGCGTTTGATTACCGCGATTTTAAAGTCAATATTTTAGATACCCCTGGTCACGAAGATTTTGCAGAAGATACTTACCGTACACTATCAGCAGTGGATAGTGTAATTATGGTGATTGACTGTGTGAAGGGTGTAGAGCCTCAAACACGTAAGTTGTTAGAGGTTTGTCGTATGCGTAATACACCCGTAATCGTATTCGTTAATAAAATGGATCGTGAGGGACAAAGCCCTTTTGATTTGTTAGATGAAATTGAAAAAGAATTAAAAATCAGAGTACGCCCTCTTACTTGGCCTATCGGTATTGGCAAATCGTTTAAAGGCGTTTATAATTTATACGAAAAAAAATTATCATTGTTTCAAGGCGATAGTAAAACAACGGTGGAAGAAAGTGTGGTGCTAGATAATGTAAATGATAGTGAAATAGAAAAATACATGAGCGAAGATTTCGCTAATCAATTGCGTGATGATATTACTTTGATTGATGGCGTGTATGATGATTTTGATAAACGAGAATATTTAAAAGCAAATGTAAGTCCCGTGTTTTTTGGCAGTGCCGTTAATAATTTTGGTATTAAAGAATTGTTGGATTGCTTTGTAGAGATAGCGCCTACGCCTCAAGGCAGAGATACAGATGTCGCAGGACATATCGAACCGGATTCTTCAAAATTCAGTGGATTCATTTTTAAAATTCATGCCAACTTAGATCCCAAACATCGCGATCGTATTGCGTTTTTAAGAATTGTATCAGGCAAATTTGAACGTAACAAATATTATTACAACGTACGCGAAAAAAAAGATATGCGCTTTAGTAATCCTACCGCCTTTATGGCACAACAAAAATCAGTGATTGATGAGTCATATCCAGGTGATGTGATTGGTTTGTATGATGCGGGTAATTTTAAAATTGGTGATACATTATCAGAAGGAGCAAAGTTTAATTTCAAAGGCATACCAAGCTTCTCGCCAGAGTTGTTTAAATATGTAACTAATCTTGATCCAATGAAAACGAAACAATTGCAAAAAGGATTGGAGCAATTAACGGATGAAGGAGTAGCACAATTATTTACAAAAAAAACAGATGGACGAAAAGTGGTTGGTACTGTGGGAGCCTTACAGTTTGAGGTTATTCAGCATCGTTTAAAATCGGAGTACAACGCATCTTGTGGTTACGATAGCATCAATTTATACAAAGCCCTTTGGATAGAATGCCATGATAAAAAGAAATTAGAAGAATTTTTAATTGATAAAGCTAATCACATTGCTTATGATAAAGAAAACAGATTGGT
>JACMNZ010000039.1 GCA_014378285.1 Pseudopedobacter sp. | reverse complement strand
TTAAAAAAAACGTCCATTCCGAAGTTTTGCATTCTTAATATTGCGGCTATTAAAGAAAATACAATGATTAAATTTAGAGTAATAAAAATTTCTTGAAAATAGTAGCTTGGAAATAATACCTGCAATCCGCTGATAACATACCAGTTTAATAATGCCACTAGAAAAACGAAAATTATAACAGGTAAAAGGTTTATTTTTCTTTTCATGTATAAATTATTTTTCCATCAATTTTTGTTTTACAATGGATCTTCTGCAGATAAAATTGTCTGAACCAAGATTTTCTTGATTTAAGTTTCAGTAACACTCAGCTCTGTGAACTTAGTGTTCTCTGCGGTTAAAAACATCTGCGAAAATCCCCTAAAATCAGCGGGATAAAAATATGCTATAACCTGCAAAAAATCAGTTCGTTTTTCTCCGTAAATCCTCTTAGTTTTCTGTGGTAAAACACAATCAATAACCATATTTAACCCACAGCTTTTTTAAATGTTCCCTGATTTTAGATTCTGAAGGATTATTTTGAGGCTCGTATAATTTTGTCCCACTCAGGGTTTCTGGTAAAAATTCTTGATCAATAAAATTATCTTTAAAAGCATGGGCATATTTATAATCTTTCCCGTAATCCATGTTTTTCATCATTTTAGTAGGTGCATTTCTCAAATGTAGCGGTACCGGCAAATTTCCGGTTTGCTTTACCACCTTTTGCGCTTTTGCTATGGCTTCGTAAGATGCATTGCTTTTGGCCGATGATGCCATATAGGTTACCGCCTGAGAAAGTATAATCCTCGACTCGGGCCAACCAATTACATTAACCGCTTGGAAACAATTGTTTGCCAATAAAAGTGCATTTGGATTTGCATTCCCAATATCTTCTGAAGCTAAAATCAATAATCTACGGGCAATAAATTTTGGATCTTCACCGCCTTCAATCATTCTTGCTAGCCAATAAACCGCTCCATTTGGGTCGCTGCCACGGATAGATTTTATAAACGCCGAAATAATATCGTAATGCTGTTCGCCAGTTTTATCATAAAGCGCCATATTCTGCTGAATATGAGTCAATACAAAATCATTAGTAATCACAACTTTTTTATTATTAGCAGAATTCACCAATAATTCAAAAATATTTAAAAGTTTACGTCCATCACCTCCAGAAAGTCTAATTAATGCTTCTGTTTCTTTTAATTCGATGTTCTTTTGAAGAAGAATTTCATCTGTTACAATCGCATTTTTCAAAAGCGATATCAATTCATCTTCCGTCAAATTTTTAAGCACATAAACTTGGCACCGAGATAGCAAAGCTGATATCACTTCAAAAGAAGGGTTTTCTGTGGTTGCACCAATTAAAACCACCAAGCCACGCTCCACTGCTCCCAACAAAGAATCTTGTTGAGATTTTGAAAAGCGATGAATCTCATCGATAAAAAGGATAGGAACAATGCCGCCCTTTTTATATTGTGCTGCTTTTTCAATCATTTCCCTAACGTCTTTCACACCAGAATTTATCGCACTTAAAGAAAAAAACGGACGATCTAGGTTTTGAGAAATGATGAATGCTAAAGTGGTTTTTCCTACTCCCGGCGGGCCCCAAAAAATCATGGATGGGATGTGTCCGTTTTCAATCGCTTTGCGCAAAACAGCTCCTTCACCAACTAAATGTTGCTGACCGGTATATTGCGCCAAAGATTTAGGACGCATCCTTTCTGCTAGTGGATCGCTTAAGGCCAAATTTTATTTTATTTATTAAAATTGAATTATTTTTTGGATAGCATCCTGATTAAATAAAGAACTGTTTGTCTTTAAATTTTCGGTAATGTCTCCACTTGGGTTCTGCAAATAAAGTTCCACTAAATAAGATTTACCTTTTTTAAAAGAAGAGTTTGGTGTAAACACGATGTTTTTATCTTTGATAGCATATTTACCTTCAATGGGTTTTTCCAAATCTTGTAAATCTTCATCAATAGCTTTAGGATAAACAGCAATTGTTTGTGCCCACATAGAATTTGACAATGTATCTGCCGATAGATTTTTAAGGATATAATCATCAATATTAGAAAATATCAATGAAGAAAAATCTTGGCTTACCTCAATTTTAATTTCATCCTTTAAAACATTTGCCGATTTATTTTGACAAGCAAAAAAGAAAAATAATAAACAAAAGAAACTTAGCCGCATCATATTAAATATTATTTGGCTAATAAGTCATCAATCAATTTATCAAACTCATTCACAAATTCTACATAATGATTTCCTGTTCCTGGCCCGCTAAAACCAGTATGTATTTTTCTAACATTTCCTTTTTTATCGATAATAATCATAGTAGGAAATGCCGCTACTTTATTTAGCATTGGCAAACTCTTTGCTGCTTCCCCTTTTTCGTTGGTATAACCGGTAATTAAAATATCGTATTTAATATCAAAACGTTTTTTTAACCGCTCTATGTTAGTTTTAGATTTTTCAAAATCTTTGGTACGCTCATAAGCTAAGCCAATTATCTCCACTCCTTTATCATGATATTTATCATAAAATTTAGTTAAAAAAGCCGTTTCATCCATACAGTTTGGGCACCACGAACCTAATAATTGAAGAATAACCACTTTATTTTTAAACTTCGAATCGCCCAAAGAAATCTTTTTCCCTTCTAAATTTGGGAAAGTAAATGCCATTTGTTTAGTGCTATCTTTTAGAAAACTAAATCCATAAGCATCGGGTAAAACGGCTTTTTCATTTCTTTTAGCTGTAAAAGAATCTATTGATGAAAACCCTGAATAAAATTTCCCTTCAGACATGGTGCCATCAGGGTTGATTGTAGAAGTAAATAAAAAGGCATGAGAACCATCAAAAGTTGAAAGTACCAATTTATTATCTTCTACCAATCCTTCTAAATATCTATAATCGCCAGTGGTGGTTAAAAAAGTACCAGTAACTTTAGATTGATTTTGAACAAATTCCCCAACAGCTTTTGTGGTATCCGTTTTATCGGCACTTATAAAAGTGGTTTCCCACCTACCAGAGAC
>JACMNZ010000288.1 GCA_014378285.1 Pseudopedobacter sp. | reverse complement strand
AGAATAACATTTAATATTTTATTAAACTACAGGTTATCAAAATTTTATTTAATTCTTTATCTTTGCACTCTTGAAATTTGTCCGATAATTTTATTTGCAAAAACAATAAGTACTAGTTTATAGTGTATATGGAAATTAATTTGGAAGAGAGAAAAACTAAAGTAAAAAACATACTGGTAACCTTGCCAGAACCAGAAGGAGAAAAGTCACCTTATTATGATATTGCATCTTCATTAAATTTAAAGATTGATTTTAGATCCTTTATACATGTAGAGGGCATCCCAGGTAAAGAAATTAGAAAAGATAAAATAAACTTACCAGATTTTTCTGCAGTTATATTAACAAGTAGAAATGCTGTTGATCATTATTTTAGAGTTTGTGAAGAATTAAGATACGAAGTGCCAACGGATATGAAATATTTTTGTCTTTCAGAATCTATTGCTCTTTATCTTCAAAAATATATCCAATATAGGAAGCGTAAAATATTTTTTGGTAAACAAACCGCTAGAGATTTAGCTGATGTGTTGAAAAAACATAGTTCAGAAAAATTCTTATATCCTTGTTCTGATGTTGCAGCAGAAGCTACTGATACTTTTTTAAAGACACAAGGGATAGATTTTACACCCGCTGTACTTTTTAAGACTGTAGTATCAAATCTATCAGATTTGGCTGAAGTATTTTACGATGTAATTGTTTTCTTTAGCCCATCTAGTGTGCAATCACTTTTTGTAAACTTTCCTAACTTTAAACAAAATAATACACGGGTAGCAGCGTTTGGAAATACAACACAGCAAGCAATTTTAGACGCAAACCTTATTTTAGATATTCCTGCTCCTTTACCAGAAGCGCCATCAATGACAATGGCTATTGAGCAGTATATAAAATCTATTAAATAAAAGTTAAAAGATTAATTTTAAAGCGAGCTGTATGATAGGTCGCTTTTTTTTTGAAACTTTTTATAAAACCTAACCGTAATAGAATAGAAATTCGGCAATAAAAATACCTAGTAGTTGGTATTGAATTTAAAATTTTTAGGTTGTATTTTTATAACTTTCACAACCAGATAGATTAAAAGTTTTCAATAAAAAAATAATTTAGTTGAAAATGTTGAATTTCTGTATATTACACACGTTTTTTACACAAGAAAAACACAATAAAACTTGTATAGCACATGAAGAATTTATACGTATCAGCCCTGATATTGATTACTATTGCCTTTTCCAGTTGTGGAAAAGGAGATGGAAGGGGAGAATTAGTTGGGGTAAAAAACAAAACGGTTAAGCAAGAATTACCTTATGGGATGGTTTACATCCCAGCCGGGACCTTCGTAATGGGCCAAGTTGATCAAGATATAACTATCTCCCAGTTCCCTCAAAACAAACAAGTTACCATTTCTGCTTTTTACATGGATGAAACTGAGATTTCTAACAGTGAATACAAACAATTTGTAAACTGGGTAAGAGATTCAATTGCGTTTTATCAAGTTGGTAAACCCGCTAAATATCTTTTAAAATCTAAAGGGAAAGCAAGTACTTACATTAACTGGAAAGCAGTAAACTCTAAAAAAGGATTATGGGGCGATAAAACTTTAAAAGACAAGCTTGAAAAAGCTATGTATTATGATGGAAATGAAAAGTTTTTTAATAAAAAAGAGTTAAAAGTAGAGCAGTTAAAGTACGATTATGCTTGGGTAGATTATAAAAAAGCCGCAGCCTACCGCGGAGCAAGAGACCCAAATTTAAATAAAAATGGTATTTCTGTTAGTAGGGAAGAGTTTATCGTTAAAGAAGAAACTTACATCTATCCTGATACTTTAGTATGGATTTCTGATTTCACTTATGCACAAAATGACCCAATGGCAAAAGGATATTTCTCGCATCCATCTTTTGCAAACTATCCTGTTGTAGGTGTTACTTGGGAACAAGCAAATGCCTTTAACATGTGGAGATCTAGATTAAACGAATCTTACAAAGACTCCAAAAAAATGACTAACAAAAGATTAGATTACGAGTTACCAACAGAGGCTCAGTTTGAATATGCTGCTAGAGGTGGAAGAGTCCAAACTAGTTATCCTTGGGGCGGTCCATATATAAGAAATGCAAAAGGATGTCTTTTGGCCAACTTTAAACCAGGCAGAGGTAATTATATTGATGATGGAGGTGCCTTTACAGTTTACGTAAAATCTTATTTCCCTAATGATTATGGGCTTTACAATATGGCTGGTAACGTTGCAGAATGGACAAGCTCTATATATAGCGATGCCGCAACAGCTTATGTAAGTACAATAAATCCGTCTTTTAACAAAGCAGTTAAAAAAGGAGACCCTGATTATAACAAGAAAAGAGTTGTAAAAGGTGGTTCTTGGAAAGACATTGGTTATTTCTTACAAAACTCTGCAAAATCGTATGAATATCCAGATTCTGCAAGATCTTCCATAGGTTTTAGATGTGTAACTCCTTTCTTAGGAAGAGACATTAAAGATAAACCAGGCAAAATGAAACCTTAAGCACAGTTCAACAACGCAATAAAATCTTAAAACAAACAAACGTTCAAACAAAATGGCTCAAAAAAAGAAATTCAAAATAACTCTTGATGCAATTATATCTTGGGGCGCAACAGTAGTAATTGTTGGCGCAATGGCAAAAATTCTTCACTGGCCAGGAGGAGAATTAATTATTGGTATAGGTTTGGCTACTGAAGCTGTTTTGTTCTTTATCATGGGATTTGTTCCTCCTCATAAAGACCCGAAATGGGATAAAGTATATCCTCAACTTTCAGAAGATTTTGTAGGCAGTCAGATTGATATGAATAAACCTGTTAAATTAAACGAGTTAGAAATTAAAGGATCTACAGGTGGTGGCGGTTTTCCAGATTTAAAAATTGGGGATGACGTAACAGCAAAAATTAAAGAAGGTTTAGAAAACTTTAGTAATAAAGTTGGTGCAATATCTAACGCAGCCGATGCAACTATAGCTACTAATGAATTTGCAGCAAATGTTAAAACTGCTTCTGTAAAAGCATCTGGTTTGAGTGTTGCGTTTGATCAAGCAACCGCAGGTGTAACGGAGATCGCTAATGCGTCTTCAGGATCAAAGGAATATCATAATCAAATAAATAGTTTAGGTAAAAATATTTCCGCTTTAAATGCGGTTTATGAATTAGAATTACAAGATTCTAGCGCACACCTAAAATCAATGAATAAGTTCTACGCCAACTTATCACAAACCATGTCTAATTTTAATGAATCTATGGATGATTCTAAGCAATTCAAAGATGAAGTTGCTAAACTATCAAGGAATTTATCCAGCTTAAATGCTGTTTATGGTAACATGTTATCAGCCATGAACCAGCCAAGGGCATAATTATTCATTAAAAATTTAATTTAAACAACGCTTTAAAAATTAAAATATGGCAGGCGGTAAGGAAACCCCAAGGCAAAAGATGATCGGTATTATGTATTTGGTGCTCATGGCAATGTTAGCATTAAACGTAAGTAATACCGTATTGGATGCCTTTAAAACAGTAAGGGATGGTTTAGAGAAAAGCAATGATAATATGAACGATCGTTTAAAGTTTATCATGACGCTTTTCAAAAATTATTATGACAATGCTCCTAAAAAAGCCGAAGTAAATTATAACAAGGCACAAGAAGCTAAAAAGATTGGTGATGGAATAGTAGCAGAAATTGAAAAATTAAAGCAAGAATTAATTACAGAAACTAACGGTTTAGACGAAAATGGAGATTTAAAAAAGAGAGATGACTTAGGAATTTCTTATAAAGAATTAGTAGAAGAGAAAAAAGGAGACGTTTTGCAAGAAAAAATTAATGCAGCCGCTAATAAAATGGCAGCATTAATTGGTCTTACCCCAAAAGCAATTGGCTTAGAATTATCTTGGCCAGAAGTTAACCCTAGTACAAAAACAAAACAATCATGGGCCAATTATAATTTTGGTGAAGGAAAACCTTTAACGTCTACCATTACTTTATTATCCAAGTTTCAAAATGATGCTAAAAACGCTGAGGCTTACGTAATTAACAAACTATACCAAGAAACAACAGGCGGTGGAGTAGTAGATTCTTACAGAGCTGTTGCCGTGGCAAAAAGTAGCTATATTTTAGCTGGGCAAACATACGAAGCTGATGTGTTTTTAACAGCTGGTAGTTCTAGTATTCCTATTACGGCAACAGTTAATGGTTCTACATTACCTAACGATGATGGTGTTGGTAAATACAAATCTGGCGGTACCAAAGAAGGCGTTTATAAATGGACAGGTACTGTATCATTCAAAGACCCAACCAGCGGTGAGATTAAATCTTTCACAACAGACCCAATAGAGTACCAAGTTGCAAGACCATCAGCGGTGGTTTCTCCAGATAAGATGAACGTATTTTATATGGGAGTGGCTAATCCAGTCTCAGTTTCTGCACCAGGTATCGCTAAAGAAAAATTAAAAGTAAGTGTAAGTGGCGGTTCAATTACTGGCGCTAACGGAAATTATGTGGTTAGGGTAACAGGAGGAAGTGAAGCAACAGTTACTGTTTCTGCAGAAATAGAAAAAGGGAAAACACAAGTTTTAGGCGCAACTAAATTTAGGGTTAAAAAAGTGCCTGATCCAATTGCAACTTTTGCGAATAAAGTCTCTGGTAGGGTAGCACTTTCTACAATTAAAAGTACCAATAGATTAGAAGCAGAATTAAAAGATTTTGATTTTGATTTAAAATTTACAGTTACAAAATTTACTGTAGTATTTGGTAAATACAGACAAGATCCTATTATTATGCAATCTTCTGATGGTAGCTTTACAAGCGATATTAAAAGGATAATGGGTTCTTTAGCTGCCGGAGATATTTTAACATTTCAAAATATTGAAGCTTATGGCGAGGATAAAACCACCAGAAAGCTTGAAAATGTAGTTTCAGTTTCAGCCAATTAATTATGAAAAAGATTCAAATTATTTTATTCTTGATGTTTGCTAGTGGGTTTGCATTTGCGCAAAACCCTACAGTTACTCCAGCGCCAACCGCAAAAACAGACACCATTAAAAGGAAAGTAAAACCCATTTACTCTATCTTTCAACAATCTGAAGAGAACAAGTTGAATAGAGAGAAAGATATGGGTAAAGCAGAAAAAAACTGCGCTCCCGAATTACCTCGCGTAAAAAGTGATGACGTTATCTTTGCAAAGCGACTAATTAGAGATATATATTTTGCAGATCCTGCTAATAGATACCTTGTGCCTGCTGATGCTGGCAAAAATTTTATTGATGTTTTGATGAAAGGCGTTGAAACCAACAAGATTGAGGCTTACCAACAATGGGATAAAAACATTGGCCAGTTATTAGAACCTATACCTCAAGAAGCAGGTGCTTTAAAAGGGATTTTAGATAGTAAGGTTGGTTCTTTTGGTCCAAGACAATATGGTGATTCTAAGGTTACTTCTAAACTAGCGTTAAGAATAATTGAAGATTGGTATTTTGATACCAATAGATCAGAATTTAAATCTTTCATCATTGCAATGTCTATAGTTTATCCTGGAAATAATATTTTGGTTTCTTTAAGTCCAGAAAATAAAAATCTTGCAGACCCTCAAATTAAATTAGGAGAAGTTGGTGCCGATATGACACCCCTTTTTTATCTTAACTATCCAACCATTAGAGATTATTTGTGTAAATTCACAGTCTATCACCCAAATGAAAAAATCAGATATACGTTTGATGATGTATTTCAGTTAAGATATTTTTCTAGTGTAATTGTAGAAGAGTCTAATCCGCAAGGTAACAGTTTAGCAACAGATCCTGATTTGAAATCAGGTTTAGATAAATTATTGGAAGCTGATAGGATTAAAAAATCTTTGATTCAATATGAACAAGATATGTGGGAACATTAAAATCCTATAAATAAAATATAAAGCCATTTCTAATCAGAAGGGCTTTTTTGTTGGAAAAAATCTAATATAGATTTTGCTTGTTTAGTGTTAATTACTTCTAACAATTCCTTTTCATTTGCTTCCTTTATCTTTTTGACAGATTTAAAATGAGTTAGCAATTTTTGAGCAGAAGTCTTTCCTATTCCTCCTATTAATTCGAGTTCTGTTTTTAATGTGCCTTGGTCCCTTTTTTTCCTGTGGAAAGTAATCCCAAAACGATGAGCCTCATCCCGTAGTTGTTGTATGATTTTTAAAGTCTCTGATTTTTTATCTAGATATAGAGGATATTGATCTCCGGGATAATATAATTCTTCTAATCTTTTGGCAATGCCGATGATAGCAACCTTATCATAAATACCCAATAATTTCAAACTTTTAACAGCAGATGATAATTGACCTTTACCGCCATCTATCACAATTAATTGAGGCAACGGAGATGTCTCTTCTAACATTCTTCTATATCTTCTAAAAACCGCTTCCTCCATGGTAGCAAAATCATTAGGGCCTTCAACAGTTTTTACGTTGAAATGCCTATAGTCTTTTTTTGAGGGTTTTGCATCTCTAAAAACCACAATTGCAGATACAGGATAGTTTCCTTGAAAGTTAGAGTTATCAAAACACTCTATGTGTCTTGGTAACTCACTTAAACGTAAGTCCTTTTGCATCTGCGTAAGCAAACGATCTGTTCTTAAATCCGGGTTTAGCCTTTCATATTGCTCAATCTTATCTTTTTTAAAGAATAACACATTTTTTTGAGAAAGCTCTAAAAGCTTCTTCTTCTCACCTTGCTTAGGGACCGTGAATTTTACGTTTTCATCTTCTATATCCATTTCAAATGGAACAATAATTTCTTTGGATTCGCTTTGGAACCGAGATCTAAATTCAGAAATTGCTATCGATAAAAGCTCTTCATCAGATTCATCAAGTTTCTTTTTAATCTCTATAGTTTGGGTTTGGATAATAGTACCATGCATCACTTTGAGATAATTTACAAAACCAAATTTTTCATCAGCAGCAATGCTAAAAACATCAACTTCAGTTATAGAAGAATTTACTACGGTAGATTTACTTTGGTATTTCTCTAAAAGCTCATACTTTCTTTGTAACCTATGTGCCAGTTCAAAATTCATTTCAGCAGCTTGCTGATTGATTTTATCTTTTAATCCTCTTAAGACATTTCCTGTTTTTCCGCTTAAAATATCTTTAATTTCTTCTATTGATTGATTGTAATCTTCTTCACTTTGATAATTCTCGCAGGGTCCTTTGCAGTTTCCTATTTGATATTCTAAACAAACCTTAAATTTACCAGCATTAATATTGACCTCATTTAATGGCAAACTACATGTTCTTAATTGATAGGTTTCTTTTATCAAACCTAAAATAGAGTGCATCATGCCAACAGAAGGATAAGGCCCTAAATACTTAGAGCCATCTTTTACCAATCTTCTTGTCCATTGAATGCGAGGAAATTTTTCGTTTTTAATAACAATCCAAGGGTAAGTTTTATCATCTTTTAACATGATATTATACCTAGGCTGATGCTTTTTTATCAGGCTGTTCTCTAGCAACCATGCATCTATTTCGGTATCTACAATGGTAAAGGTGATGTTGTTTATCTTACTAACTAAAACCTTTGTTTTGGCATTAATCTTATAGGTATCGTTGTTAAAATAAGAAGCTACTCTATTTCTTAAGTCTTTAGCTTTACCAATATAAATCAACTCGCTATGCGAATCATAATATTGATATACACCAGGTTTGTGAGGAATATTTTTAATAGCTGCTTTATAATCGAACATAAGAAATGCAAAAATAAAAAAAACCACCCAAAAGGCGGTTCATTTTAATATCCTATTATTTTAAAATCCTAAACGTTCATCTAAATCTGCACCAGAATTACTTTTACTACTTCCTTGATTTTGATTAGGTGCTTGGTATTGGTCGCAATCCAAGGTAATGGTTAAGCCCCCTTTTGGAGCTTCAAAATCCCCTTTTTTAATTCCTAAAGTATTATCGGCATAAACCTTTTTCATAAATAAGGCAAAAATTGGCAAAGCAGTATTTGCACCTTCTCCTAAATTTGTACTTCTAAAATGAATTGCCCTATCCTCGCAGCCTGTCCAAACTCCAGCTACTAATTGAGGAGTAATTCCCATAAACCAGCCATCAGAGTTGTTTTGTGTGGTACCCGTTTTACCTCCTATCGGATTATTTAAGCCATACTTATACCTTAATCTTACACCTGTACCTTGCTCTACCACAGCTTTTAACATATAAGTCATAACGTAAGCATGTTGTTCATTTAATGCTTGTACAACTTTAGGTTTACGGCTATAAAGTTCGTTTCCGTTTTTATCTTCTATCCTAGTTAAATATAAAGGTTCTGTCCAAACACCATGATTAACAAAAGCACTGTAAGCACCAGTCATGTCATAAACTGAAGCGTCAAAAGAACCTAAAGCAATGGAAGGATAAGGAGGAACTGGCGATGTAATTCCCATTCTCTTAATTAAATTTGCAACCGCAGTTGGGCCAACCTGTTGCATTAACCAGGCCGTAATATAGTTTTGAGAATTAGCCATTGCTTTTCTCAAAGTCAATATTCCAGGTATAGAACCATAACCATTTGGTGTCCAAGGTTCGCCGTAACCAGTAACTGTAAAAGGCACATTATTTACCTCATAACAAGGAGAATAGCCGTTTTGGATACCAACTGCATAAGTAAAAGGTTTTGCGGTAGAGCCCACTTGCCTTGTACCCATTTTAACTTGATCATATTTAAAATGCTCATAATCTATCCCTCCTACCCAAGCTTTTACATCTCCGTTTTGGGGATCCATAGCCATCATAGAGTTACGTAAAATCATTTTATAATACTTGATAGAATCCATGGGTTTCATAGTAGTATCAATATCTCCTTTCCAAGTGAAAAGGCTCATTTTGGTTGGTGTATTAAAGCTCTCATTAATTTCTTCGTCAGATTTTCCAGCTTCTTTTAATGCGATATACCTATCCGATCTATGCATTCCTTGAATTAATAAAGCTTCATTTCCTTTAAAAGGATTCATCCCTTTCCAATGTGCATTAAACTGTTTTTGCAAATCTTTCATATACTCACGTTGCGCTTCCTCTGCATATTTTTGCATCTTAGAATCGATGGTAGTATAAATTTTTAATCCATCGCGATCTAAATCATAAGGTGTTCCGTCTGCTTTGGTGATAGAAAGTTCATT
>JACMNZ010000287.1 GCA_014378285.1 Pseudopedobacter sp. | reverse complement strand
TGCCTTACAAAGGCTAAACCAAGCCCAGTGCCAGAGCTTTTTGTAGTGAAATTAGGAACAAAAATACTTGATCTTGAGTTTAGGGGAATTCCATTACCGTTATCAGAAATGGCAATTTTAATATTTTGTTGTTCTTTTGTGCCATTGATGGTGATAACTCCCTCCCGCCCGTCTGGCATTGCCTCTATGGCGTTTTTTAACAAGTTATTGAAAGACCTTAAAAGTTGATCTTTATCCACCAGAACCAAACAATGTTTTAACGAGTTTTCATCACAATTTATTTTAATGTGAGCCATTTGAGAATAGACTTCAATAGCCTTGTTCAAAACATATAAAACTTCCATTTTCTCTAGCTTAAGCTCTGGCATTTTCGCAAAGTTTGAAAACTCTGATGCTATACGGCTTAAACTATCAATTTGCTCTAAAAATGATTTACTAAATTTATTGAATTTATCTTCAAACCTTTCGTCCTTATCTTTCCAAGAACGATCTAACATTTGCATGCCCAAACGCAACGGAGTTAGCGGATTTTTAATTTCATGAGCTACTTGTTTGGCCATTTCACGCCAAGCAGTTTCCCTTTCAGATTGTGCTAATTTATTGGCATTTTCCTCTAAAGTAGCAATCATTGCATTATATTCAGTAATTAAGCTCCCAATCTCATCGTTACGTTTCCATTTTATTGGGTTATTTTTTCTACCGATAACAGTTTTAGAAATACTTTCTTGTATTAAACTTAAAGGACTTGTAATCTGATTGGCCACCACAAAAGCAAAGAACGCCACCGCCACAAATACCAATACATAAATATTAATTAGCAGATTTAAAAATGTTCCTATTTTTTGGTTATAATCATCCTCATTGGCAAAGTAAGGGAGTTGTAGATAAGCAATAATGTTATTGTTGGTATTTTTTATAGGCATGTAAGCCGATGTATATTTAAGAGATCTAATGTTTTCTTGCTGTATAAATTCCGATTTCTTTTTAATGTGTAGATTAATATACGCAACGGGATTCATACGTTCGGCAATTAACCCTATTGCATAAAGTTTATTTTGTGTAGAATAAATAAGTTTGCCGTTAATATTAAATAGATTAAGATCGGCATTGTACATTTTAGAAAAATCATCAAATGTAATTGTGCCCTTTTTATTATTAGGCCCTATATCTGGCAAAGCATTATCCTGAAAAGCAATACTAATTATCCTTATTTTGCTTTTTAAAAAGTCTTGCTGTTGTTCTGTATATTGTATGGAGATGTATGAAAAAGTAATAATACCGATAATCAATAATGAGCTTACCACCGCCAAAACCAAAGCGATTTGAATACGTGTTTTATATAAAATACGATTATTGCTGGCTAATATTCTTATCCTTAAATTTTTAAAACTTATACGGTAAGCAATTAGAGACTGTAATATCCATTTATAAGAAATTAAAAAAATACTAGAAACAACAAATATGATAAAGAAGAAAGATAAAGCCGCTAATTCTCTCCAAAAAGTAGTGCTATCATGGGTAATAACAATAGTTTTATTAGGTGAAGGCTTGTATATTAAGTGATCTACATTTCCTTTTTTTAAAACAACAAATTGTTTGATAGGGCCATTAAATTCAGTATTAAAAATATCATAAACATAAGAACCGTATTGGCTTAGTAATTTCTTGTTTTCAAAAAAAGCATAAGAATAATCTAAAAATTCCAACTGTGGATTAATCATATCATTTTGCAAGATATGCGGGAATGCGCCAAAACGTTCTATAGTTTTAGATTTTAAATCTAAAACCAAAGTTCCGGTAACATTGCTATCCACTTTTAGCGGAATAATTGCAAAGTAGTTTTGATTACCAAATGTGCTATTTCTTCTGTAAAAATAATCGGTTACTTTGTTAGATTTTCTTTCAACTAAATCCTTAAAAGCATCAATATTTTGATTGTTGTTTTGATTGATTAATGAATCGTTTTTATTAAAGAGATAAATCTTAAAATTAAACTTATTTAAATACCCTGATAGATATTTGTTGCCAATAAAGCCAATTAAAGCTTTGTCATCTGCCTTATCTAACCTTAAATCATTTTTTAAGATTACCTCTTCTTGTATTTTGTTTTCAATTTTCGCAAAAGCCATTAAAGCATAAGAATCGGTTGGGTTTTCTAATTTTTGTAAAAGGGTTTTTCTTACTTCTAATTCTTTATATCCCTCAAATGTGTTAAGATTCACAGAAACTATGGTAGCAAATATGAAAGAAACCATTACAACGGCAGGGAACACAATTTTACCATTATTAATATAAGTACTGCGCCCAATAATAAAAATAAGCGCAAATATTAACGAGTAAAATATAGAGTAGTTTTGTGAGAAAAGCTCATAAATGTTATAAGCCACAAAACATATAAAAAATAATGCAATTTTATTTCTTAACGGAATATTAATAAAACTTGAATAATATACCAATATGTCTAATACTAGGTAATAAATCAGCAAACCACCTATAATAATTGCAATACCTATAAAACTTAAAAGATTAAGGTTAACAAGGTTAGAAACATTTAAATTGATGGTAGAATTAAATACCAAACCAAAAAAAATATCAGAAAATTTAAATGAGATAAATAAAACAAAAGCGATTCCATAAATTAAAATAGGATAACCTAACCAAACATTTTTTACAGGTTTAAAAATCTTGTCGCGATAGCTGTAAAAAAAGATAGTAAACCATAAAATGCAAATAATATTTATAAAAAAATCGGCAAAGGAGGGAAAGTAAAAATTAGAGGCGTAAATTTTTGGATCAAAATAAGCTAAACTATAAATAGCATTAGGAAAATGATATTTTAAGCCCAAATATCTAACTAAGAAAAGAAGCAAGCCCAATATTATGGTAGCTAACCCTGCGTTTTTCACATCGGCATAATATTTGCAAATACTATTAAGTAAAAACAATAAGGTTATCAAGCCGCAACACCATATAATAACCTCAATTTTATTATATGGAATTTCTGAAAAGCTATCTCTTTTTATTATAGAAAATAAATATTTACCATCTATATTCTTAATATCAACAACAACCTTATCCGTATAAGAGGCAATCCCGATGTTTGGATTGTTAATTAAAAACTGATTGTCACCATCATTAATATACTGATTGTTGTAAGGAAGGTGTGATTTTATCGGGATAAAGAAAACGACAAAAAAATCATTTTCGCTTCGTTTTATGGCCTCATACCAACCGTTTTTATAAGTAACAAAACTACTTCCTTCTTTGTAGTTATCAATGTTGCTAGCACTTATATCAATATCTGACCAAAAAATAAGATTCCCTTTTTTGTAGGTTTGAAAAAAGATGTTTTTTTTGGTAAATCGTTCTAAGGTTTTGGTTGCTAAGATGGGACTTAAATGAAGTTTTTCTAAATTTTTTAAGTTCTCTTCTTTAGATAAATAATCAGTTATGTTAGTTTCTTTTTGGTGTAAATCGCTACTAATATCATGTGCAAGATCATTAAGATTAACCAATTTAGTTGATGCCCACCTAGCGGTTAACGATGTGGCAAATAAACCAATCGTAACCAAAAGTAATAACCATCTAATTTTAGTAGCAGTTTTCAATTATTCTAATATCTGGATTAATATAGCTAAATAGCTGTACCCCAAAATCAAGCCAAATGAAAGGCTTAAATAAGTGTAATTTATTTCTATTGAATGCTTGCGCTAGAAGTTTCTGTTTTGCGATCAATCTTTTTTACCAATCCTTGTAAAACGTTTCCTGGGCCAACTTCTACAAATTCTGTAGCGCTATCATGTATCATTTTTTGCATGGTTTGCGTCCATTTAACAGAACCGGTTAATTGGGCAATTAAATTGTGTTTTATGCTCATGGCGTCTTTATAAGGTTTGGCATCAATATTCTGATAAATTGGGCAAATAGGTTCCTTAATTTTTGTTGCAACAATAGCTGCCTCTAACTCTACTTTTGCAGCTTCCATTAAAGGCGAGTGAAATGCGCCGCCAACATTTAATTTTAAGGCTCTTTTTGCTCCAGCTGCCAATAATAATTCGCAAGCTTTATCAATGCCAGCAATACTACCAGAAATAACCAATTGGCCCGGGCAATTATAATTTGCCGGTACTACCACATCGCTTACTCTTTGGCAAATATCCTCTACAGTAAAATCATCTAAACCTAAAACTGCAGCCATGGTGCTTGGTTGTAATTCACAAGCTTTTTGCATAGCGTTTGCTCTTTTTGCAACCAATGTTAATCCATCTTCAAAAGTTAAAGCTCCTGCGGCCGTCAAAGCAGAAAACTCTCCCAAAGAATGCCCAGCAACCATATCCGGTTTAAAATCATTCCCTAAAACTTTAGCTAAAATAACCGAATGTAAGAAAATAGCAGGCTGAGTAACTTTTGTTTCCTTTAGCTCCTCATCCGTACCACTAAACATAATATCGGTAATCCTGAAACCCAAAATTTCATTTGCCCTTTCAAACATTTCTTTGGCCTTGGCAGAGCTCTCGTAAAGGTCTTTACCCATACCAACAAACTGTGCGCCTTGACCTGGAAATACGTATGCTTTCATTTTTGTTTATTTAGAATTATAAAATCTATCAATTAAATGTTTTGTTTCTCTCTTTGGCTTTTTATGTTTTTTTTTGTTGTATTAATAAGAAATTATTTGGGCGTTTTAACACTCCGCTAGCTAGCGGATATATCTTTTTTGCGGAAAAAACAAAAAAGGATGTCGCTTCAGTCGTTAACGCAATATAAATGACCTCAAAACTTCTACTTATCACGACAAATTTGCTGTTATCAATCTCATAAACTCCGATCTGGTTTTATCATGATTAAATTCGCCGGTAAAAGCAGATGTTGTAGTAACGGAATTTTGTTTTTGAATTCCCCTCATGCTCATACACATGTGTTTACATTCAATTACAACAGCAACGCCAGTGGGTTTTAAAGTGTCTTGGATGCAATCCCTAATCTCGTTTGTTAACCTTTCTTGTACTTGTAAACGTCTAGCAAAAACATCTACAACACGGGGTAATTTACTCAAACCAACAATATGTCCGTTTGGGATATAAGCAATGTGTGCCTTGCCAAAAAAAGGCAACATATGGTGCTCACACATCGAGTATACCTCAATATCTTTTACAATAACCATTTGGCTGTAATCCTCTTTAAACATCGCCGACTTTAAAATTTCGGAGGCATTTAAATCATAGCCATGCGTTAAATATTGCATCGCTTTGGCAACACGTTCAGGCGTTTTTAATAAACCCTCGCGATTTGGGTCTTCGCCAATTAAACTTAAAATCTGTTTATAGTGAACAGCTAAATCTGCAACAATTTCTTCGTTGTAGCTCTCCGTTTTTTGGTAACCTTTTCTGCTTTTATTGCTCATTTATTTAATCTCCAAAATATTCCACAAAGTTACTTGCTGTTTCGTACAATTTAATACCATGCAGTTTTGCGCCTCTTTCTTCTATATGTGGCGCTAATTGTTTCCAAATTTCAATAGCTAAAATCTCTGTCGATGCCATTTTACCTGCCATAAAATCAACATCCATATTTAAGTTTTTATGGTCTAATTTATCGGTAACGTATTTAATTACTAAAGATTTTAAATCTTTTAAATCTATAACAAAGCCAGTTTCCTTATTAATTTCTCCTTTTACAGTAACAAAAAGATCATAATTATGACCATGCCAATTTGCGTTTGCACACCTGCCAAAAACCTCTTCGTTTTTCTCCTGACTCCAATCTTCCCTATATAATTTATGAGCAGCATTAAAATGCTCTTTTCTTGTAACGTAAATCATTTTTTTTATGATAAAGAGCAAATATAAACAAAGGATTTACAACCAATAATAACTATTAAAGCATTGTTCTTAAATTTGGCGTAATTTTGAGACAACAAAGACAATTAAATAAAATAATTCGGGCGTTTTATCCGCCAGTTGGCGGACTCCACTATAGTTTTTTATCCGCCAACTGGCGGACATAAAACCTGCCGTTTCTATCGTTAACGCAAAAATCGAATAAAAAACCATTAAATGAAGATATTATTAGTAGCTGCTACCTATCAAGAAATTGAGCCTTTTATAAAAAAATATGCTCCAAAATTTAATGCAGATGAATTTTTAAAGGTTGGTAAACATGATATTAAAATAATGATTACTGGTGTAGGAATGGTGGCAACAGCCTATGCTTTAGGCAAAATATTAACTCAAGAAAATTTCGAATTAGCATTAAACGTTGGTATTGCGGGTAGTTTTTATAGAAACATTAAATTAGGGCAATTGGTAGAAGTAAGAGAAGATATTCTATCAGAACTAGGCGCAGAAGACGATGAAGAGTTTATTTCCTTAGAACAATTAGAGATGGGTGAAGTGGAATTTAGGGCATCAGAAAAAATATTTTTAAAAGATAACTTAAGAAAAGTAACTGCCATAACAGTAAATACTGTTCACGGTAATGAAGATAGTATAGAAGAAATACGAGACCGAGTAAACCCAACCATAGAAACTATGGAGGGTGCCGCGTTTTTTTATGCCTGTGAAGAAGCGCAGGTAGAAGCTTTGCAAATACGATGTATATCCAATTATGTAGAAAAAAGAAATCGTGAAAACTGGAACCTTGCTTTAGCTGTTAAGAACTTAAATGATTGGCTAATTACCAGCGTAAAAAACATTTAACGCTCATGAAACTGACTTTAGGGTTTTCTCCATGCCCAAATGATACTTTTATTTTTGATGCCTTAATTCATCATAAAATTGATACCCAAGGTTTAGATTTTGAAATTGTTCTTGATGATGTAGAAACGCTCAATCAAAAAGCCTTTAACTCCGTTTTAGACATTACCAAACTAAGCTATCACGCTTACGCTTATGCTACAGATAATTATGTTTTATTAGATGCTGGCAGCGCATTGGGTTTTGGCGTTGGCCCAATGTTGATTTGCAAAACACAACAAGATTTAAATAATCCAAACCTTAAAGTGGGCATACCCGGTAAATTTACTACCGCCAACTTTTTATTGGGTTTGGCTTATCCCCATCTTCAAAATAAAAAAGAAATGGTTTTTTCAGATATTGAACAAAAACTGATAGATGGAGAAATAGATTTGGGCCTCATCATTCATGAAAATAGATTTACCTATCAAGATAAAGGCCTTAAAAAAGTAAAAGATTTAGGCGAATATTGGGAAGAAAAAAATAATTGTGCTATTCCTTTAGGTGGGATTGTGATCAAAAGAGAACTACCCTTAGCAATAAAGCAAACCGTAAATGGGCTGATAAGGGAATCTGTAGAATATGCTTTTGCTAACCCAAAATCGGCTTTGCAATTTATAAAATCGCATGCGCAAGAGATGGAAGAAAGCGTAATGTATAAACACATAGATTTGTATGTTAATAAATATTCTATTGATTTAGGTATTGAGGGGAAAAAGGCAATAAATATTTTATTTGAGCAAGCGCAAGAAAACAAGATAATTCCTAAAATGAATAAGGATTTATTTATTAGTTAATTACAT
>JACMNZ010000286.1 GCA_014378285.1 Pseudopedobacter sp. | reverse complement strand
TTGAAAAATTAATAATCCTCCTCATCCTAAAATCCTGCAAACCAATATTCAGATATATTACAATCATTTTTTATCTGAAAATCCTCAAAATCCTAATTCAGACAAAATTTAAAATTCTTAAATTGCGGTTTATTATTTAGTTTCAATCATGAATAAAAACTTTTTAGTTACCTTAATATTCTCATTCTTTACTGTTTTTACTTTTGCCCAAGAAAAAGATAAATGGGATGTAGAAAAACCAACCGGACCTTCAAAAACTATTAATTTTAATACCGACGAAGGTACTTACATGAATGTTGATGTAAGCCCAGATGGGAAAAATATCGTTTTTGATTTATTAGGAGATATCTATAAAATGTCAATCTCAGGCGGAAAAACTACCCTGCTTTCCGGCGGAATGGCTTTTGAAGTCCAACCTCGTTTCTCTCCTAATGGCAAATACATTTCTTACACTAGTGATAAAGATGGCGGAGATAATATTTGGGTAATGGATGCAAATGGAAGCAACCAAAGAGCCGTTACAAAAGAAAATTTTAGACTATTAAACAATGCCGTTTGGACAGCCGATAACAAATATTTAATTGCTAGAAAACATTTTACAGGCTCCCGTTCTTTAGGTGCAGGCGAACTTTGGATGTATCATATTGCAGGTGGTTTAGACGGCATCCAATTAACAAAAAGAAAAAACGACCAACAAGACCTAGGCGAACCTTGGGTTTCGCCTAATGGTATATATGTTTATTACAGTGAGGATGTTAGCCCTGGCCCAAATTTTGAATATAATAAAGATCCCAATGGCGAGATTTATGCCATTAAAAGATTAAATCTTTCTACTTCAGAAACCGATAAAATTGCTGGTGGTTCTGGTGGGGCGGTACGTCCGCAGGTTTCTCCTGATGGTACAATGCTGGCTTTTGTGAAAAGAGACAGATTAAAATCAGTGCTTTATATACAAAACTTAAATACCGGAGAAGAATATCCAGTTTATAACGATTTATCAAAAGATCAACAAGAAACTTGGGCTATTTTTGGGGTTTATCCAAACTTCAATTGGTTGCCAGATAACAGAACCCTTGTTTTTTATGCTCAAGGTAAAATTAGAAAAGTGGATATCATCACATTATACTCAGAAGTAATTCCTTTTAATGTGGATGTAATACAAACCATACAAGACGCTTTACATTTCCCTCAAAAAGTTTTCACCGATCAATTTGATGTCAAGATGCTACGCCAATTAGCAACATCTCCTGATGGTAAAAAAGTAGTTTTTAATGCTGCCGGTTATCTATACATCAAAGATTTACCTAACGGGAAACCCCAGCGTTTAACAAACGGAAAAGATTGGGAATTTGAACCAAGTTTTAGTAATGATGGAAAGTTTATTGTTTTTACTACTTGGAACGATGAACAACATGGTGCCATCATGAAATTTGATTTAAAAAGCAAAAAATTAAGTTCGGTTACTAATGAGAGAGGCTTTTACTATTCCCCAAAATTTAATAACAAAGGAAGTTTAATTGTTTATAGAAAAGGAGTTGGAAACAATGTTTTGGGTTATATTTATGGAAAGAATCCGGGTATTTACACTATTATACCTGATTATGGTACACCAAAATTCATTAGTAACGAAGGCATAAAACCATCCTTTAACAGCACCGATGACCGTATTTATTTTCAATCGAGTGAAAACGAAAAAAAAGCTTTTAAATCTTGTGATCTGGATGGTGATAAAGTGAGAACGCTTTATACTTCAACCTATACAAATGCTTTTATTCCTAGTCCTGATGATAAATGGATAGCTTTTAATGAGCTTTTCAATGTTTATGTAACCCCTTTAGTTACCACAGGAAGTGCGCAAGAACTTTCTAGTACAAACAAAGCACTACCATTAAAAAAATTGACTAAAGATGCCGGAAGCTATATTCATTGGAATACAGATAGCAAAACCTTGCATTGGACATTAGGGTCAAAATATTTCTCAACCAAATTAGCTGATGCTTTTACTTTTGTAGATGGCGCTCCGGATAAATTACCTGCAATAGATGAAGCAGGAATAGATTTAAACCTAAATTTAGATGCTGATAAACCTAAAGGAAGAATTGCCTTTACAAATGCTAGGATCATCACCATGGATGGTTATAATGTGATTGAAAATGGGACAATTATTATCAACGAAAATAAAATTGAAAACATTGGGAATACAAGTGATGTAAATATCCCTAATGATGCAAAAGTTTATGATGCAACAGGAAAAACCATTATGCCTGGCATAATTGATGTTCACGCACATTTACACACCAGTCCAGATGGTGTTTCTCCTCAACAAGATTGGGCTTATTATGCCAATTTAGCATTCGGTGTAACTACTTCTCATGATCCATCTAGTAATACAGAAATGGTTTTTAGTCAAGCTGAGATGATAAAAGCAGGTTTAATGGTTGGGCCAAGATTGTACTCTACTGGTACAATTCTTTACGGTGCCGATGGCGATTTTAAAGCGACAATCAATAGTTTGGATGATGCCCGTTCACATTTAAGAAGGATGAAAGCCGTGGGTGCGTTTTCTGTAAAATCCTACAATCAACCACGTAGAGAGCAACGTCAAGAAGTAATCCAAGCAGCAAGGGAATTAAATATGGAAGTAATGCCAGAAGGTGGCTCAACGTTTTTTACTAACATGAGCATGATTGCCGATGGACATACCGGAATTGAACATAATATCCCAGTTTTACCGGTTTATAAAGATGTTTTAAACTTTTGGAATGCTAGTAAAACTGCTTATACCCCTACTTTAATTGTTAGTTACGGTGGCCAATGGGGAGAAAATTATTGGTATGATCGTACCAATGTTTGGGAAAACGAACATTTGTTAGCTTTTACCCCAAAGTTGATAATTGATGAAAGATCAAGAAGAAGACCAACTTCAGAATATGGCGATTATGGACATATTGATGTTTCAAGAGCAGTTAATGATATTTCAAGAAATGGAACTAAAATCAATTTAGGCGCTCATGGACAGTTGCAAGGTTTAGGAGCGCACTGGGAATTATGGATGTTGGCTCAAGGAGGTATGAAACCTATCGATTGTATCAAATCTGCAACTATAAATGGTGCAGAATATTTGGGAATGGATAAAGAAATAGGTTCTTTAAAAACCGGAAAATTAGCAGATTTAATCGTTTTAAACGCCAATCCTTTAGATGATATCCGCAATAGCGAAAAGATTAAATATACCATGGTTAACGGAAGGTTATATGATTCTGAAACGATGAATGAAATAGGAAATACAGAAAAACCAAGAGGAAGATTTTGGTGGCAATTTAGCAAGAGCGACAACTATTTTGTACCAAGCGGTGTAGTAGAAACCCACACTTTTACAGTTCCAGATTGTGATTAGAAAGACTGAGATAAAATTAATTTTTAGGACGCTTTAACACGCTTTTCACTATATCTTTTTATTTGTTGTGCTTCAACTCCGCTCAGGATGACAAATAAAAAGGATGTCGTTTCAATCGTTAGCGCAAAACCAAAACTTCTTTAAACTTAACACATTAAGCAACTCCGTCATGTTTCTCCGCTGGCTAGCGGAGAAACATCTCACAAGCAATTACATACAATTGGAAAACTTTGCCAGTGAGATTTCTCGTTCCTCAAAATGACTGGAAGCAGAAAAAAATTTTTAATATTATGAGATTTCAATACGCCAACTGGCAGAATAAGGGAGACAAAGAAGTTTATATGTGTAATTTCAAAATTCCATTCACCACTCCTACCCCATTAAAATAATAATCATGATATTTACCCAAAATCAATAATAAAAGATAGATATTGGTTTATCTATCAAACAAAAAAATGAAAGTAACACAAACCCGATTAGGGATTTTAGGTGGTGGGCAATTAGGTCGTATGTTTATACAGGCTGCTATTAATTATAATATTTCTATTCATATATTAGATCCAGATGCTGATGCGCCATGCAAAAATATCTGTGATAAATTTGAAGTTGGTTCTTTGAGCGATTATCAAACTGTTTATGATTTTGGTAAAAACCTAGACTTAATAACCATAGAAATTGAAAAAGTTAATATTGAAGCTTTAGAAGATTTAGAGAAAGAAGGGGTTGTAGTTTATCCTCAACCACGTATTATTCGTTTAATTCAAGATAAAGGTTTACAAAAACAATTTTTTAAAGAAAACGACATTCCCACCGCTTCTTTTCAATTATTTAATACAAAAGAGCAATTAACAAACGCAAACATCAAATTTCCTTACATCCAAAAGTTAAGAAAAGATGGGTATGACGGAAAAGGCGTTAAAAAAATTAGTGATACTAATGATTTAGAAAACGCTTTTGAACAGCCTTGTTTAATTGAAAATCTAATTAATTTTGAAAAAGAAATAGCTGTAATTGTTGCAAGAAATGAAAACGGAGAAATGAAAACCTTCCCCATGGTAGAAATGGATTTTAATCCCCAAGCTAATTTAGTAGAGTTTCTGATTTCACCTTCTACCTATTCTTTTGATATTCAACAAAGGGCAGAAGATATTGCAAAAAATATTGCTTCAAGTTTAAATATTGTGGG
Source organism: Pseudopedobacter sp. (assembly GCA_014378285.1). Classification (GTDB taxonomy): domain Bacteria; phylum Bacteroidota; class Bacteroidia; order Sphingobacteriales; family Sphingobacteriaceae; genus Pseudopedobacter. Next base: position 2,071 of record JACMNZ010000286.1, on the reverse strand, counting down.
GATTTTAGCGGTAGAAATGTTCCTCACTCCTGATCATCATATTCTAGTGAATGAGTTGGCACCTCGCCCACATAATAGTGGACATCAAACCATTGAAGGAAATTACACTTCGCAATTTGAGCAGCATTTAAGAGCAATTTTCAATTTACCTTTAGGCGATACTAGATCTATAACCAATGCTATTATGGTTAATTTATTGGGAGAAAAAGGACATGAAGGAATTGCAGAATATAAAGGTTTAGAAAAAGTTTTGGAGAAAGAGGGAGTTTACGTTCATCTTTATGGGAAAAAATACACAAAACCTTTCCGTAAAATGGGGCATGTAACCATTATAGATGAAGACAGACAGAAAGCGATTGATAAAGCAAAGTTTGTAAGAGAGAATTTAAAAGTGATTAGTTGATTAACTTATAACCACAGAGAAAACGAAGTAAAACCCACAGAGAAAACAGAGAAATATTTTTTTTAATCTTACTCTATTGACTTTGCGTTCTCTGCAATTGATTTTGTCTGAACTAGGATTTTTATGATTGATTCGATTTTATGATTACTTTCAAATTCTGTAAAATGTTGCCTTCAAATAAAAAATAAGATTAAAAAACTATGCGCACTCTGTGAAAATCTCTGTGCTCTCTATGGTTAAAAAAAGAAAATATGAAAGTAGGAATCATCATGGGCAGTAAATCCGATCTAGGGATTATGGAAGAAGCTGCAAACGTATTAAAAGAATTAGGAGTCGATTATGAACTGACTGTGGTTTCTGCACACAGAACACCAGAAAGAATGTTTGAATATGCAAGTAAAGCAGTAGAAAGAGGGCTAAAAGTAATTATTGCTGGAGCAGGTGGCGCAGCTCATTTACCTGGAATGGTGGCTTCAATTACCTCATTACCCGTAATTGGTGTGCCAGTAAAATCAAGTAATTCTATTGATGGTTGGGATTCTATTTTATCTATCCTACAAATGCCAAATGGAATTCCAGTAGCAACAGTTGCGTTAAATGCCGCAAAGAATGCTGGGATTTTAGCGGCTCAAATCTTAGCTGTCGCCGATGAAAATATTGCTAAAAACGTTATCAAATTTAAAAACGATTTAAAAGCTAAAATTGAAGAATCTGCGGAAGATTTAAAAAAAGAAGGTTTTCCATCTGATTTTTAAGTTTATAGATAACTACAGAGAATACTGAATTTTTGCACAAAAAGGTTATGAAGCTATATAATAATTGGCAAGCGATTAAAAAATAAACAGGTATCTGCGAAAATCTTTAAAATCAGCGGGAGAAATTTTTGTTACCAATTCAACAATCTAAAACATTAAATAAACTAGATTATCAAAAAAGTAGTTCAATTATTAAAATATGAACTTTATCATCTAAAGAAAAATCTAATTCAAAGCAGGATCCTCCGGGAAATTAACAATATGCGCATACTTAACCCCCATATTGGCAACAGCTTCCTTCCAAAGATCATAACTATCTTCATCAAAAATCATTTCAGAATTATATTTTTTAGAAACCATCCAACTATTTAAAGCCAATTCATCATCCAGTTGATCTTTAGACCAGCCAGAATAACCAATGAAAAACTTTATCTCTTCATCTTTTATATTATAATTATTTATTTGAAGTTTTAATGGTTCAAAATCTCCTCCCCAAAACAAACCGTTGCCCAAATCCTGCCCATTTGGTATTTTACCCGGACAATTATGAATAAAATGAAGTGTATCAGTTGCAACCGGACCACCATAATACACTTGAAAATTTGCATCCCAACAATCCGGAATCACATCTTTCAAAATATAATCGCTTTTTTGATTTAAAATATAGCCAACAGAACCTTCCAAAGAATGTTCAGTAATTAAAACCACTGATCTTTTAAAATTTGGGTCGCTCATAAATGGCTCCGAAATTAGCAAACTACCTTTAGTTGGGATATCTTTTGTAAGCATAATATTATAAACGTTAAACTTTATTAAAAGGTTTTAAATAGGGAAGCTTGAATAGCCAAATTTTAAATAAATGTTTATAAAAAACATTCTTTAAAACTATTTCACAATGGTTAAGTTTGTTCTA
>JACMNZ010000285.1 GCA_014378285.1 Pseudopedobacter sp. | reverse complement strand
TTACGCCGATATTGCCATGAGCGAGATTGAGGCGAAAACCATTAAAACAACAGATGGTAAAGACATGCTGACTTGGGTTATTTATCCTCCGGGATTTGACCCTACTAAGAAATATCCAACACTTTTATATTGCCAAGGAGGACCACAATCTGCACTTTCTCAATTTTATTCTGTAAGGTGGAATTTCCAATTAATGGCAGCACAAGGCTATATTGTTGTTGCGCCAAACAGAAGGGGAATGCCAGGGCATGGTGTAGAATGGAACCAGGAAATAAGTGGCGATTGGGGCGGACAAGCCATGAAAGATTATCTTTCTGCTATTGATGCAATGGCTAAAGAACCTTATGTAGATAAAGATAGATTGGGTTGCGTTGGTGCAAGTTATGGTGGTTATTCTGTTTATATGTTGGCAGGAATTCATCAAAACAGGTTTAAGACCTTTATTGCTCATGATGGTTTGTTTGATTTAAGAAGTTGGTATGGTACAACCGAAGAACTATTTTTTGCGAATAAGGATATTGGAGGTAATTATTGGAAAGAAAATGCTCCAAAATCCTATCAAGATTTTAACCCAATCAATTTTGTTAAAAACTGGAATACCCCAATTATGATTATTCAAGGTGGTAAGGATTATAGAGTGCCGGTAGAGCAAGGTTTAGAAGCTTTCCAAGCGGCACAATTACAAGGTATTAAAAGCAAATTACTTTACTTTCCAGAAGAAAACCACTGGGTTTTATCTGGGCAAAACGGCATAGTTTGGCAAAGGGAATTTTTTAGCTGGTTAAAAGAAACTTTGTAGAATATATTGAGATTAATTTATAATAAGAGAGGGCTGATATTTTTACAATATCAGCCCTTTTTTGTTGCTATTTTATATTAAGCCGCTTTCTTTTCTCTTGTTTAAGATAGCTTCTCTGAACTTTTTAGATTCTTTATCCTTCGTTCATCTTACGTTGATGTTATAGTTTAGGATTGGTAATTAGGTGTCTCGATGTTCTTGCGAAGTAAACGCTAGTTTTTACGATTTTACTTTGCCATTAAATCCTTCAATTCTACTATTTTAAAAATGTTTTGTCTTTAATAAACTTTTCTATCATACTTACATGACTAGCTCCCGCTAATATCATGATACGCTCATCTTTAGGGGATATTTTCTTTTGTACTATTGAATACATATACAAATTACGCTTATACCAAGTGGCAACGGCATCTGCTCCTGCAAAATTATTTATTAAGCCAGCTCTATTCATTAACCTAACGTAAACGCTATTATTTTCTAACCTAGACTGCGGCGTATTTGCATCCTCAATAAGCTCGAGTAAACTTAATTTAGATGCCTTATCATTAAAGTTTTGTGCCATTTTAGCCATCGACTTATTAATATCAGCCATTAACGTTTTTTGTCCAGCAGCTTTGATTACATTCATCACGGTATCAAAAGCGAGACCCATTTTATAATCAAATGCGCTAACAGTATCTAATCCAGCTTTTTTTGCAGCTCTAAATCCAAGTTGGAAGAGCTCGCTTTTTGTGAAAAAATTCTGAGTTCCTTTTTCTTTATATCTTTCTTTA
>JACMNZ010000038.1 GCA_014378285.1 Pseudopedobacter sp. | reverse complement strand
TAAAAACTTATCCTTCAAAAATAAATCTCACATTAAGCGGTCATACTCATGGAATGCAATTTGGGATTGAAGCTTTTGGGATTAAATGGAGCCCAGTGAAATATCGTTACAAACATTGGGCTGGTTTAAAAGAAGAATTTGGAAGATATTTATACATTAACCGCGGGTTTGGTTTTTTAGGCTTTTCTGGAAGGATTGGTATTTGGCCAGAAATTACGGTACTAGAGTTGAAGCGGAAATAATTTGTGTCCTGCAGATTTCGGGGATTTTCGCAGATGTTTTTCAACCGTAGAGAACGCAAAGTTCACGGAGTTGAGCGATAAAGAATCATGAAAATCCTTAAATCAAAAAAATCAAGGTTCAGACAATTTTTTATTTCATTCCTCCGTTAGGCATTCCCTTCATCATCTTTTGCATTTTTGCCATTGCAGATGGATCTGAGAATTGCTTCATCATTTTACGCATATCTTCAAATTGTTTAATCAATTTGTTTACTTCCGCCATTTCATTACCGCTCCCTTTTGCAATACGGGTTCTTCTACTTTGGTTAATGCTATCTGGGTTTTCACGTTCATGCGGTGTCATAGATTGGATAATTGATTCGATTCCCTTGAAGGCATCATCATCAATATCTACGTTTTTCATCATTTTGCCCACACCCGGAATCATTCCCATCAAATCTTTGATGTTACCCATCTTTTTGATTTGCTGTATCTGCCCTAAGAAATCATTAAAATCGAATTTATTCTTACGGATTTTCTTTTGTAATGCGGCGGCTTCCTTTTCGTCAAATTGCTGTTGCGCTCTCTCCACTAAGGAAATCACATCCCCCATACCCAAAATACGGGAAGCCATTCTTTCTGGATAGAAAACATCCAGTGCATCCATTTTTTCTCCGGTACCAATAAATTTAATCGGTTTGTTTACAACCGATTTTATAGATAAAGCGGCTCCACCACGTGTATCACCATCTAATTTGGTTAAAACAACTCCGGTAAAATCTAAACGGTCGTTAAAAACTTTTGCAGTATTTACAGCATCCTGACCCGTCATGGAATCAACCACAAATAAAATCTCTTGTGGCTGAGTTGCTCTTTTAACCTCAGCAATTTCATCCATCAAAGCCTCGTCTAAAGTTAAACGACCTGCAGTATCTATGATAATTACATTATTTCCATTCTTTTTACCATGAGCGATCCCTTCTAAAGCAATTGCAACAGGATCGGTAGATTCACGATTGGTATAAACTTCTGCACCAACTTGTCCGGCTAAAACTTCTAGTTGGTCAATTGCCGCAGGGCGGTAAACGTCGCCGGCAACCAATAAAGGTTTTTTTCCTTTTTGTGATTTTAGGTATAAAGCTAGTTTTCCTGTAAAAGTGGTTTTACCCGCTCCATTTAATCCTGCAATTAAAATTACAGTTGGATTTTGTTTGATATTTAGCTCTTCAACACTGCCTCCCATTAATGCGGTTAGCTCATCATTCATAATCTTGGTGAGTAACTGACCGGGAGAAATAGCGGTTAAAACATTTTGTCCTAAGGCTTTTTGTTTTACATCTTCTGTAAAAGTTTTTGCTGTTTTATAGTTAACATCTGCATCTAAAAGAGCTTTTCTAATCTCCTTCATGGTTTCTGCCACGTTAATTTCCGATATACTTCCTTGTCCTTTTAAAACCTTAAACGCTCCCTCGAGCTTTTCCTGCAAATTATCAAACATGCTTTTAACTATTTTTTAAAAAATCACTTCAGCGATAAGCTAAAGTGTATTACAAAGTTATCATTTTGATAGAAAAGATTAGCCTATAAAGTTTAAATCGGCGAAAGCCAAAAAAATTTATTTTAATGTAACGTTTTAATAAGAACGACGTCTATATAATATGTACTTTTTAGAAAGTATAATTTAAGATATAAAACACTGCTCAATAGTCTACAATTGAGATTTAGTTAAATTAATGTGTTAATGTAGATAAACGCTCCGGAACGTGGAGCGTTTTTTATTTACTTTTTTGTGCTCTTTTTAAATTCCTGTTGAAGATTTGCTGATCTTTTAAAAGACATATTTAATTTAATTTTTCTTTTTATAAAAAATATTGCCTCAAACCTTTTTATTTTTCAAATTACTATATTTAAAAAATATTGATGGCAAATGCTCTTTAACTCTTTCCATTTTTTATTCTTCTTTTTAATTGTTACTTCTTTATATTTCACCATTCCCTATAAATGGCGCTGGATTTTACTTTTAGCAAGCAGTTGTTATTTCTACATGGCGTTTGTTCCTATTTATATCCTAATCTTAGGAATTACCATTGTTATAGATTATTTCGCCGGGATAAGCATTGAATGTGCAGATGGTAAACAACGAAAGCTATTCTTAGTTGTAAGCTTGATTGCTAATATTTCTGTATTATGTGTTTTTAAATATTTCGATTTTTTAAACGATAATTTTTCGTTTTTGATGCATGGTTTTGGCTTGAGCAACCCAATTCCTTATCTCAATATTTTACTGCCGATAGGGCTTTCTTTTCATACTTTCCAAGCCATGAGTTATACCATTGAAGTGTACAGGGGAAACCAAAAAGCAGAAAAACACTTTGGGATTTATTCTTTATACGTGATGTTTTACCCACAATTGGTGGCCGGACCAATAGAGCGTCCGCAAAATTTATTGCCACAGTTTAGGCAAAAACATGAGTTTGAATATTTTAGGGTTGTTGAGGGTTTGAAATTAATTTTATGGGGCTTTTTTAAAAAGTTGGTTGTTGCAGATCGTTTGGCTTTATATGTAAATGCAGTATATAACAATGCGGAGCATCATTCTGGTTTTAGTTTATTTGTGGCGACTGTTTTTTTTGCTTTTCAAATTTATTGTGATTTTTCTGCCTATTCTGATATTGCTATTGGCGTAGCAAAAGTGATGGGCTTTCATTTAATGACAAATTTTAACAGACCTTACTTTGCCAGAAACGTTGCCGAATTTTGGAAACGTTGGCATATTTCTTTATCTACTTGGTTCAAAGATTATTTGTATATCTCTTTAGGGGGAAACAAGGTTTCTATACCAAGATGGTATTTTAACCTGTTTCTGGTTTTCTTAATTAGTGGTTTGTGGCATGGTGCAAATTGGACTTACGTTATTTGGGGCGCATTAAATGGTTTTTATCTGATTTTTGCTAATATTTCTTCTCCCGCAAGAGAAAAATTTAATGATTTTATCGGTATCAATAATCTACCCTCCGTATCAAGATGTTTACAAATTATTATCACGTTTATGCTGATTTGCTTTTCATGGATATTCTTTAGAGCAAATAATATTGATGATGCCTTTATCATCATAAAAAAAATCATCTTACTTCAAGGTCCTTTATTTATAGAAAACCCTTCTAAGCTTATTTATTGTTTAGCAAGCATTGGTTTATTATTGATGATAGAATATAAAAGAGAATATTATAAAGGGCCTGTTTCATTTTTTAATAGTAAAAATTGGGTAATTAGAAATCTGTCTTATGCTTCTTTGGTGATTATAATTTTGCTTTTTGGCGTTTTTGATGGCGGTCAGTTTATTTATTTTCAATTTTAACGCCAATGATTTTAGAAAAACTGATTTATAATCTTCAGAAAAGAAACTTTTGGTTTTTTATAATCAAGCTGTTGGTTTTTATTCTATTGGTTTTTATTCTGGATTTTTCAATCGGCAATACGCTTCGTTATTTTTATTTTAGGCAAGAAAGCAGCTTACAATATCAAACCAC
>JACMNZ010000037.1 GCA_014378285.1 Pseudopedobacter sp. | reverse complement strand
TGTTTTTTTTTAATTTTATATTGTACCCTTGATTGTACACAGAATATGCCAAAGAAAAAAAACGTCAAATTTTTGCAGTATAAGTCAGACAGGATTATTTTATCAGAAAACTGGAGTGTCAGCTTGTCAGTTTTGGTTTGATAATAATAAAATAAGTCAAATATTTTGGGCGTTTTATAATTTCATAAATCATAATACTTTCGCAGATTAATGATACGATTATCTGCATGAAGTCAATAAATTTAATTCAGTTTATTTGAGTGTTTTAACAAGTCTGCCAGCTGGCGGATAAATATTTTTTTGCAATTTGCCAACTGGCAAGAGCAAAAAAAAGATGTTGCTTTTATCCCTAACGCAAAAAAAATGAATAAAATCATAATTTTTATAATTCCGATCAATTATTTCTAATTTTAAAAATCATGAAAACAGCAAACTATTTTATAGAAAAACTAGCATTACTTCCTCATCCAGAAGGTGGCTTTTATAAGGAAACTTACAGAGCTAAAGAAGAGGTTGCAAATGAAAATGGAGATAAAAGAAACCTAAATACTGCCATATATTTTTTATTAGAAAAAAACAATAAATCGCATTTCCACAGAATTAAATCTGATGAATTATGGTTTCATCATTATGGAACTTCGTTAGAAATTCTTTATATCCAAAATGATCAATTAAAAACCGTTTGTTTAGGAAATGATATGGAAAATAGAGAAGTTTTACAGGCAATTATCCCTGCAAATACTTGGTTCGCATCTAGAATGAAAGATTATGAAAGTTTCGGTTTAGTCAGTTGCACCGTTTCGCCAGGTTTTGATTTTGCAGATTTTGAGATGGCAAAAAAAGAAGAATTATTAATGCTTTACCCCGATTTGAAAGCCATATTAGAAGAAATGTGTTTGGATTGATTTGATTCTTTTAAACGTAATTTTTTTCCACTTTACAATAACCCTATTGATCCCATAAATACTGATTAAAGACAGAAAATTTGTCTCGATCTTGATTTTCTTGATTTCGGGATTTTCTTGATTCTTGTTGAACTAAATAATTCTCAACCACTAGAATCCTATTTATCCTCCAATCCTAAAAATCCTGATTCAGACAAAAAGATTCAGGCAAAAAAAATCATATAAATTTACTTACTAGCTTCCTTTGCCCAAGTATCCTTTAAAGTTACGGTTCTATTAAAAACCAAGTTTTCTGTGGTAGAATCTGCATCTAAACAAAAATAACCTTTACGGATAAATTGGTAACGCCTGTCATGATTTTCTTCCAATTGCTGTTGTGCATTTGCTAAATCGGGTTCTATATAGGCGTTTTTTAAAATCGTTAAACTTTCTGGATTTAAATAATCCTTAAAATCACCTTCTTCTCTATCAGGTTCTTCTGAAGTAAAAAGCCTATCATACAATCTTATTTCTGCGGTTTTTGCATGTTTTACACTCACCCAATGCATAGTTCCTTTCACTTTTAGTCCTGATGTATCTTCTCCCGATTTAGATTCTGGAAAATAAGTACAATGTATTTCAGTTACTTTTCCTGCTACATCTTTTTTAAAGTCATCACATCTTACAATATAGGCGCTCTTTAAACGGCTCATTAATCCTGGGCCTAAACGGAAGAATTTCTTTGGAGGTTCTTCCATAAAATCTTCACGTTCTATCCAAAGTTCACTACTAAAAGGAATTTGTCTTTCACCATCATGCCCTTCAACTTCTGGATTATTTTCTCCATGAAGCATTTCTTCTTGCCCTTCTGCATAATTGGTAATCACCATTTTAATTGGATCTAAAACAGCCATTCTTCTCCATGAAGTTTTATTCAAATCCTCACGGATAAAAAACTCTAATAAACTATATTCAATTAAATTATCTCTTTTGGCAATACCAATACGCTCGCAAAAATTACGGACGGAAGAAGGCGTAAAACCTCTTCTACGTAAACCACTGATGGTTGGCATACGTGGATCATCCCACCCGTTTACAAAGTTTTCATTAACCAATTGCAGCAATTTTCTTTTGCTGGTAACGGTATAATTCAAATTTCTGCGAGCAAATTCATATTGATGCGAAGGATAAATCTCTAATTTTTCTATCAACCAATTATAAAGCTCACGGTGGGGAATAAATTCTAAAGTACAAACAGAATGGGTAACGTGTTCAATAGCATCGCTTTGTCCGTGGGCAAAATCATACATTGGGTAAATACACCATTTATTGCCAGTACGGTGATGTTTTGTGTGTTTAATGCGATATATAATTGGATCACGCATCAACATATTTACATGAGCCATATCAATTTTTACCCTTAAGGTTTTGCTGCCGTCTGGGAAATCTCCTTTTTTCATTTGAGAAAAAAGCACTAAATTTTCTTCAATAGAACGATTTCTAAAAGGACTATCTTTTCCTATTTCGGTTGGTGTTCCTTTTAGGTTTGCCATTTCTTCGGCACTTAAATCATCAACGTAGGCAAAACCCTTCTCAATCAGCTTTATTGCAAATTGGTAAAGGGTATCAAAATAATCTGAAGCGTAAAGTTCATTTTCCCATTTAAAGCCTAACCAAGCGATGTCTTTTTTTATGGCATCAACATAAATAGTTTCTTCTGTAACGGGATTTGTATCATCAAAGCGGAGATTGGTGTAACCATTAAATTTTTGTGTTAAACCAAAATTTAAGCAAATAGCACTAGCATGTCCAATATGTAAAAAACCATTTGGCTCGGGAGGGAAGCGGGTGATAATTTTATCGTATTTGCTAGAACTTAAATCGTTCTCAACAATCTCTTCAATAAAGTTTAATGATTTTTCTTCAGACATGCTTTAAGATTACAGGGCACAAAAGTAAGAATTTTTAAATAGCGTTTAATTAATTACCGATTTCAATTATTGAAATTAAAGAAATTGATTTATGAATGTTTTTTCCACTTGATATAGCGTTAACGATAGGAGCGGCAGCTTTTTTTGCACTTGCCATTAAGCAAATTGCAAAAAAACTACAGCGGATAGCGTGTTAAACGCCCAAATAATATTTAATAAAAAAAATCATTAGAAAAAACAAATTCCAAACCTACCCTAGTCTTCTATTTCTTCTTCCTTATTATTATCCAAAAAATGATGAACTGCTTTATAATGTAAGTCAAACGCTTCGGCAACACCTCTATAAACCACTTCTCCTTTAATAATATTCAATCCTTTTAGAAGCTCATAATTGTCTAAACAGGCTTTTTTCCAGCCTTTATCTGCTAATTCTAAAACGTAAGGAAAAGTACTATTTGTTAATGCGATGGTAGAAGTATATGGAACTGCGCCGGGCATGTTGGTAACGCAATAATGTAAAATACCATCTACAATATAAGTCGGATTTTCATGAGTAGTTGGTTTACAGGTTTCTATGCAGCCACCTTGATCAACAGAAACATCAACTAAAACAGTCCCTGGTCTCATCAATTTAAGCATATCTCTTGTTATAACCATTGGCGATTTACCTCCAGGAATTAAAACCGCTCCAACAATTAGATCATGATCGGCAATTAATTTTCTGATGTTATATTCACTGCTAAACATAGTTACCACATGCGGTGGCAAAATATCGTTTACATATCTTAATCTTTGGATATTGGTATCAATAATAGTGACGTGTGCGCCCAATCCCGAAGCCATCTTTGCTGCCTGTACGCCTACAACGCCAGCTCCTATAATTAGTACTTTTCCCGGTGTAACCCCGGGCACACCACCCAATAAAATTCCACGCCCCATTACTGGTTTTTCTAAATACCTAGCGCCCTGCTGTATGGCCATTCTTCCAGCAACTTCACTCATGGGCACTAAAATTGGTAAAGATTTGTCGGTTGTTTCAACAGTTTCATAAGCTAAACATATTGCGCCACTATCCATCATGGCATGAGTCAGTTTTTTATTGGATGCGAAGTGGAAGAAGCTAAATATCAATTGATTTTTACGAGCCATTTTATATTCATGCTCTTCAGGCTCTTTTACTTTGATGATCATATCTGCTCTTCCCCAAATTTCATCCTCGGTAGAGATGATTTCTGCACCTGCTTCTTCATAATCATCATTTCTAAATCCACTTGCAGCACCAGAATGGGTCTCAATAAGTACCTGATGTCCTCTTTTTACCAATTCATGAGTGCCTGCAGGCGTTAAACCGACCCTGTTTTCATGGTTTTTTATTTCTCTAGGTACTCCGATAATCATAATCTCAATATTTTTTAACTAAAATTAATTATTTATCAATAAAAATAGCATAAAATATTAAAATTAGTAATCAATTTAAAAAATAACTAAAAAAATGGTAAATTATAAATTTCAATAATATCGTTTTGATACAAAGATTTTAATTGTAAATTTAATTTTTGAAAATGATTATCAGAGAAGAGCCAAACCATTACCTTTTTATATCCCAGCATGACCATGCTTACCTAGCGGGAGAGATGTTTGCAAATTTGAAAAAGGAATTCCTCCCTAACAAACATTACGAATCTTTAAAATTTGCCATTCACCAACATGATAGGGCATGGTTAATTCCAGATTCTCATCCCTTGTTAAATGATTTTACTGGTAAACCTTATTCTTTTTTAGATTATCCTGAAAAGCTGAAATTGCAGTTTTATAAATTTGGGATAGAGCAAGTTAACATGGCTAATTCTTATGCTGCGGTATTATGTAGTCTACACTATTGTAGTTTGATTAAAAACAGTATTTCTAATGATTGTAAGTTGTTTTTAGAAAAAGAAAAATTGCGTCAAAAGCATTTGATAAATAAGCTAAAGCTTTCTCAAAATGAGATTGAAATACTTGATTATCAAATCAAAATATTAAACCTGTGCGACAATATTGCATTGTATGTTTGCATGACTAAACCACATATCAGAAAAGACTATGAACACCCTATGTTTGAAGAAGGCTTTGATAATTCAGATTTTTTTAATCAATCTGGTTATAGAGGGATTGTACCCGGTTTTGTTTTAGGTAAATTAAGAGTAAAGTTTAATTATTCGCCTTTTGAAAATGATTTCGACATTAAAATTATTTATAAAACCTTAACTAAAAATCTAATTAAAGAGGTGGGCCTGGCTGCCGCTTATGAACAAGCCAAATATGGCTTTTATCGGTTGCGTATCACCTAAGTTTTTACCGACTAAATAACACATTTCACCGATTTTTTACTACCGCTTGTCGGATTTCAATTCCTCAGTTTTTAAAAAGCCTGTACATTTATCCTATAAATTATATAAAAATGGAAAATCAAGATATAAAAAGAAACCCAAATCCTAATGGAAAGAAAATCTTAGGGGGTGCAATACTTTTAATTGGTGTTGCTTTATTAATTAAGCAATTTAATTTAATCCAATTCCCTTCTTGGCTATTTAGTTGGCCAATGATATTAATCGTAATTGGAATTGCAAGTGGGATTAAACATAACTTCAAAAGGTCGGGTTCGTTTATTATGATTTTGATTGGAGGAGTTTTTCTTTTAGAAAAAGTTAATCCCGCCTGGAATGTTGGCAATGTAACTTGGCCAATTATTTTAATTGGTATAGGGATATGGTTTATAATTGGGAAGGGTTTTAAAGGAGATAATTACCAAGGCGGAAAACGAAAAAGATGGAAAGAAAACTTTGATCCTGCTTATCAAACTACATCCCAAAATTTTGATAGTCAATTACCAAAAAATGAAGAGCCTGTAGCTGATGAAAACCACCGCACTACAGGCGACGAATATTTAGACAGTGTATCTGTTTTTGGTGGAACAAAGAAAAATATCCTTTCAAAAAGTTTTAAAGGGGGAGAAATAGTAACAATTATGGGGGGCTGCGAGATTAATTTTACTCATGCAGATATTAGCGGAACTGTAGTATTAGATGTTACCCAAATTATGGGAGGCACTAAAATCATCATTCCACCAACTTGGGATGTAGTGACAGAAATGTTTGCAATTTTTGCCGGAGTAAAGGATAAGAGATCTTTAGTACAAGTTTTGCCTGATAGGAGCAAGGTTTTGTTGATCAAAGGCACTTCAATTTTTGCAGGTATAGATATCAGAAATTATTAAATCATAATCAGATGAATTGGTTTGTGGCTAAAATGATATTTCAGATTGAGGGTAGCGAAAGTTCTTATCCTGAGAAAAAATACCAGAAAGAAAAACCGGTTACGCAAAACTAAAAACAGGTTTAGGAATACAAGTTAAAAATAGCAACGTTCTGCTACTGGACCTTTAATTAATCGATAGCGCAACATAATTTCATGTGTTCCGCTTTGAGCTCTCTGCAAACTTGTATTCGTAAAATCGTATGCATAACCAAGTTCGATGTTTTTTGTTATCTGAATTTGAGCTAATAAGTCTATAGAGTCAAAAGAACGCCAAGACACACCTAATCCTAAAACTCTGGTAATATAAAAATTAGCATTTAAATCTGCTTGTATTGGAGCATTCTTAACATATTTAACAAGAAAACTTGGTTTAAACTTAATTAAACTATTAAAATCGACTAGAAAACCACCTTGAAGTGCAAAATACGGTAAATTACTACTAGGATTGATGTTGTTATTATTTATTGCCAGTGTACTAAAAAATGGAGATGATAAGCCAACAAAAAACCTATCGGAAAAAAGCATTGCACCAATACCGAAATTTAAACTCTTATCATTTTGATCTGTAAAAATAGCATCTTGCCCAGTATCATCTAATTGACTGTAATCTGCTCTAAAATTTGTAAAACCACCGCTAATACCTCCAGCTAGGTAAAGATTTTGTCTTAGCCTAACTTTTTTTGCGCCACTTAAAAATATACCTCTTTCTGCTATTACCTGTCCAATCTCGTCGTTTAGCAAAAAAACTCCAAAAGAGCCACTACCACCTTCTCTAAAAGGCGAATGTACAGTTAGCGTTTGTGTGTTAGGTGCACCTTCAAAACCGCTCCATTGTTTTCTAGCAATCATTGTGGCATTTAAATAATCATCAACAGCAGAGTATGCCGGATTAATCGCTAAACCATTAAACATATATTGCGTAAAAATGGGATGTTGTTGCGCTTGAGTTAAAGAAAACATAAGCATGAATAAAAAAGAAAAAATATATTTCATGCTAGCGCTTTAAAACAAAAAATCCTTTTATATAGGATACTTCCGTTGAGTAATTAGGGTCGTTAATTTCTATCATATAATAGTAAACCCCATCTGGTACTGGTTGCCCATTTTTACCTCTACCGTCAAATATTATATTTTCGTTATCATATCTTTCAAACAACTTTATCTCATTACCCCATCTATTAAAAATGGAGACTTTATTATTAATGTATAATTGAAGATTCTCGATAAACAAATAATCATGGCCATTACCATCTGAATTAGCAGAAACTAATTTAACGGCAGTAATTTTACCATTATTTAATATCACATGGTTAACCCGTACGGTTTTACTAACTTCTATTACGTTTTGGCAGTTATCTACTAATGTTAAAGTAATAGTTAACAAAGTGTTTGAAGCAGAAGTTGATGGTTTAAAAGTAATCTGATTCTGGTTTGATGCCCCAATAATTTCACCTGAAGAAACTTTCCATTGTTTAGAAAAACCATCTTTATCATAGTCTAGTTTAAAACCAATGGTATAGGTAAGTTTATCATCCAATAAATTTGACTCTATATCAATTACTGGCGGAATTGCCGGAGGAAGACACGTTACATTTAAGCTAAGGGTAGAAAAATATTGCCTTCCACAATCATCGGTTAAAACCAAAGATATTAATACAACTTCTGTTTTACTACCAGCAGGAGGCTCAAACTGAATTTCTTTCTTTGTTGGATCGGTCTTGATAAAACCTGAAGAAGTAAACCATTCTATTTTATAATCATTGATATTTTTGCCAGCCGGAAGCTCAAAGGTTATGGGATAATCAGTACCAGAAAGCATTCCTTTTGGTGCAATAATGTTGGGCGCTACGCTACCTTGCTTATCTGCAATAGACATTAAAGAAAAATTAAAAAAAGCTCTTTGTAAAGCAACATGGTCTGGCCCAAAAGGTGCCCCACCAAATGCACTAGAAGAATTTGCAGAACCATTATGAAAATGTCCTCCTTGATACATCACCCAACCTCGGGTATCATCATCAAATCCTCTTCCCAATACAACACTAGCAGCTGGTCCAGATGATAACCTTGGGATACTAGGATGTTTAGTATCTTTAATTAATAAGATGGCTTTTGCATTCCACTGGCTACCAATTTTTGGCAAATAAGTTGCTTCCGATCCATTTTGACTAGCTCCATCCTGGCTACCTATAAATTGCATAACTGGGTTACCTGGAATACTATATGTAAATGGGACAACTCCATTTGGCGGATGCGATTGATAAGAAACCATACCAGTAGTAGTTAGGAAATTTAAACTAATGTTTTCTAATACACTTACGGCGTGACAACCGGCCCAAATTGCACCTTTAAAATCTCTATTCCACGCTAATAAGTTTTTATGGGTAGCAAAACTTGGATCTGCGTGTGGCAAAACAAAAATATCATCACAAACGGTTAATTGAGAGGGATTCTTCCAGTTTGTACGAAATTCTCCACCATGAGCATCAGGGGGAATACCTGCATTAACAAAAAAAGGAGTTACTAAATCTCCAGCCGTTTTGTCTATTGTCCATCTTGGTGCGTAGCTTAATGTAGAATAAATATTAACTTTAAAATCGGTTGTGCTAGTTTCTCCAACAATCCCTTTAGCTAACCAACTATTTATAACATCATTAACCTCTTTTGTACGATATTTAGTTAAAATGATAAAAGCACCACCCCTATAAGAAGTCCCGTTAAGAATAAAGTCAACATCATCTCTTTCTTTGGTTTGATTTATTACCCATTTAATCGGAACTTTATAATTTTTTAGCATATCATAAACTAATCCGTAGGGTTTTAAACCGTTTTGGATAGTTTGAGGCACAACTCCTAAATTTATTATGAATGAACCAGATGTAATAGTTTCATCTGCCGCCATGGAATAATTACCAAAAAGAAAGACAAATGATAACAGGAGTAAAAATTTCATAAATTCAATAGATACAACTAAACTAAAAAACATTTTGAAATATTCAAGAATTCAATAAAATATATATTTTGAAATGATAATGAAAACTAAATTTAATCTCCCAAAAATGTATCTTCGTTGCCATGTCGCTTTTTGATACAAAAGACCAAATAGATACCCTTGTGCATGAATTAAAACAGCACAATTACAATTATTATGTATTGGCAATGCCTTCTACTTCTGATTATGATTTTGATCAGAAACTGAAAGAATTAGAAGCTTTAGAGAAATTAAATCCACAATTTTTAAATCCAGATTCTCCCACCCAAAAAGTAGGCGGAGAAATTACCAAAAACTTTAAAACCATTGTACACAAATGGCCAATGATGAGTTTAGGAAACACTTATAATGAGCAAGATTTAATAGATTTTGACCAAAGAATTCGTAAAGCCATAGGCGATGATTTCGAATATGTTTGCGAGCTAAAGTTTGATGGTTTATCCATGAGTCTAACTTACCAAAATGGCAAATTATTAAGAGGAGTTACCCGTGGTGATGGTACAAAAGGAGATGAAGTAACTGCAAACGTAAAAACGATCCGTACCATTCCAACTCAAGTTTCAGGTAAAAATTTGCCAGATGATTTTGATATACGTGGTGAGGTTTTTATGCACAAAGCAGCATTTGAAAAGCTTAACGAAGAGCGCTTAGAAAACGGCGAAGTAGCTTTTGCAAATCCTAGGAACTTTGCTTCAGGAACGGTAAAAATGCAAGACTCGGCAGAAGTTGCCAAACGCCCTTTAGATTGTTTTCTATATTTCTTTTACAGCGATAAAAACCCTTTTAAAACACATTGGGAAAGTTTACAAGCCGTGAAAAATTGGGGTTTCAAAATCTCGGAAGAAAGCAGATTGTGCGATAACATTCAAGATGTTTTATCCTTTATTTCAGAATGGGACGAGAAGCGTTTTAAACTAAGTTATGATATTGACGGAATTGTGTTGAAGGTAAATAGTTACGCCCAACAACAAGAATTAGGTTTCACGGCAAAATCGCCCCGTTGGGCAATTAGCTATAAATACAAAGCCCAAGAAGTAGAAACGGTTTTAGAAAGGGTGACTTATCAAGTTGGGCGGACAGGTGCAGTCACACCCGTAGCCAATTTAAAACCTGTTTTATTGGCTGGCACAACTGTAAAACGAGCTACGCTGCATAATGCAAATGAAATGGAGCGGTTAGATTTGCATGAGCATGATACTGTTTTGGTTGAAAAAGGTGGAGAAATCATCCCAAAAATTATCAAAGTAAATTTAGAAAAGCGTTTAGTTGGAGCTCAAAAAATCGAATACATACATAATTGTCCTCAGTGTGGAACTAAATTGATTAGAAAAGAAGGCGAAGTAGTACATTATTGTCCAAACGATGAAGCTTGTCCGCCACAAATTGTTGGTAAAATGCAACATTTTATCAGCCGCAAGGCAATGAATATTGAAGGTATTGGTGCAGAAACCGTTGAAGCGTTTTTCCAGAAGGGATTATTAAAACATATCAGTGATATCTACAATTTGAAAAATCGTGAAAGCGAACTAAAAAATTTAGAACGTTTTGGTGAGAAATCAATTGTTAATTTAATTGAAGGAGTTGAGAAATCTAAAAAAATGCCTTTTGAAAAAGTGCTTTTTGGTTTAGGAATAAGATATGTGGGTGCAACAGTTGCTAAAAAATTAGCGCAACATTTTAAAAATATCGATAACATCATGAAAGCTTCCTTTGAGGAATTAATTACTGCCGATGAAATTGGAGAACGTATTGCGCAAAGTATTTTAGAATATTTTGGTAATGAAAAACATGTAGAGGAAATCAATAAACTCAAAGAAGCAGGCTTAACTTTTCAAACAGAAGGAAAGGAAATCATTTTAGCTTCAGAAAATTTAAGTGGAAAAACTTTTCTCATTTCTGGAGTTTTTGAAAATCACAGCCGTGATGAGTTGAAAGAAATGATAGAAGCAAATGGAGGCAAAATCTTAAGTGGTATTTCTCCAAAATTGAACTATTTAGTTGCCGGAGAAAACGTGGGCCCATCTAAGTTAGAAAAGGTCCAAAAATTAAAGATAGATATGATTACTGATTTAGAGTTGTTGGAAATGATTGAAGGATAAATATAAACCGAACTTTGAAATGAAACATTCAAGATTATGTTATAATCAACGGCCTATTAATTTTAATTTATTTAGTACTTTTGCAATCCTATTTCAATAATTAAAATTTAAACATCGTTTTTAAACGATTTAAAAATAAATAAATGATTGAATTAATAAATCAAATACGTTTAAGGTTTGGCTTTCATCAGTTAAAACAAGAGATTAAAAAGCAGATGCGTAAAAATAAGTCTGTGTCTTTAAATGATGCTAAAAACATCGGTATTTTAGTAAATATCCAAAACCAAAATCAATTAACCGAAGCAGAAAACATTGCGAAAAGTTTATCTGGAGGTAATAAGAAGGTTAAATTATTGGGTTTTATATCTGATAAAAGTTTAAAGCTGAAATCAAACATCATAGATTTAATTTCTTTAGAAGACGTAGAGTGGAATTTAATTCCCAAAAAAGAAAAGATTAAAAACTTTGTAAATAATGAATTTGATATTCTTTTAAACCTTTGTACAGAAATCTGTTTTCCCTTGGTTTACATTACGGCATTATCAAAATCATTGTTTAAAGTTGGCGCTTATAACAAAAAAAACTCCGCTTTTTTTGATTTTATGCTAGCTACAAACCAACGCAGCATGACAGGCTTTTCGACCGAGTTAAAATACTATTTAGATAAAATAAAATGAGCAGATTTTTTGGAACCGGGGTAGCCATGGTTACGCCTTTTCTTGAGGATGGAAGCGTTGATTTTGACGCATTAGAAAAAACTATTGAAC
>JACMNZ010000284.1 GCA_014378285.1 Pseudopedobacter sp. | reverse complement strand
TGCGATTGAAACCGTGTTGCTAAACCTAATTAGAGGAACTGGAATTGCTGGTTTACATGGCATAAAAGTACAAAGAGAAAATATAATCAGACCATTACTTTGCTTTACCAGCGATGATATTGTACGCATCATCAAAGAAAACAATTGGGTTTTTGTTGAGGATAGTTCTAATGCTTCTACTAAATATATCCGCAACAAAATTAGGTTGGATATCGTCCCCGAGATGAAAAAAATCAATCCTTCTTTAGAACAAACCTTTACTAAAAATTTAAATTATTTTAATGAGTTAGAGCAATTTTTAAATTTAGAAGCTGAAAAATTAAAGTCAGCTATTTTGGTTAAAACCGATACTGGATTTCAAATTAAGATCACTGATATACAAAATTTAAAACCTCAAAATCTTTTATTTTTTGAGATTTTAAAGCCTTATAATTTTAATGAAACAATTGTTAAAGATATAATTGAAGCATTAAACGGGATTTCTGGGAAACAGTTTTTTTCTAATACTCATTCACTAATTATCGATAGAGAATATATTTTAATTCATAAAACGGAAGAAAATAATATTGAAGAGTTAACGATTTCAAAGGATAAAAATCAGTTTCAATTTTCAGGATACAATATTAAGAAGAACATTTTAAAAGCTTTTCCATCATCCATTAAAACAGATTTAGATAAAATTTATATTGATGCAGATTTACTGATTTATCCTTTAAAATTAAGATTTTGGAAACAAGGAGATTTTTTCAAACCTTTCGGCATGAATGGCATGAAAAAATTAAGCGATTTTTTTATCAATCAAAAAATTAATGTCCAAAATAAAAATAACATCCCAATTTTAATAAATGGAGATCAAAAAATCATTTGGATTTGTGGCCTGCGTAGCGATGATAGATTTAAAGTTAAACCAAACACCAAAAAAATAATTACCTTCACAGTAGAGAAATTTTAAAATGCCAGAACAACACCCGTTTAACGAAAAACAATATCTAGGTCGTGATTATAATTATATCAGTATAAGAATGGTAATGGCTATTTTTTGTTTTTTAGCTTATTACTGGACGGAAAACCGCGAACGCAACGGCGATTTATTATTAGTGGTAGGTTGCGGCATTTTAGTAATAAGTATTTTAATGCTTTTTATGATCCATTATAAAACCGTTATAAAAAATAAATCAATAATATTAGATGGTTTATGGACTACCAGACTTGTTAAAATAGATTTGAACAGCATTGTAGAGGTAGAAAAATCAAATTACAGCAGCTATTTTTTAAATAATCCGGTTTATAACCTACACAGAAACGGAACAATAAGATTTTATGCTGGAGGTAAAGATGCTGTTAAGTTGATAGATAGAGACGGTTTAGTTTATATCATCGGTACACAAAAACAGTCGGAACTTTTTAATGCTGTAAAAGAAGAAATGGCTAAATAACGATCTAATAAATCTTTTTACCATCCCTAATCAAAACTTCAGAACCCTCCACCAAAAAAACCGAGTTTGGTTTAGAATCATTTAAAAAAGCGAAAGCCGATCCATATAAATCTTCAAAATCAGCGTTAATGGTATAATCCTTTACATCATAAATATCCCATCTGGGGTGTTCTACGTCATATTCTAAAGATTTATCCTTTCCTGCTTTAGTATATCCAAAATAATGTTCGGTAATAAATTCTTCTTCACTTCCGCTGATAAGTTTCGTAGCGTTGATATCTGCTAAAACCGAAAGCTCATACCAATTTTTCTTTTTCCATTGATAGCTTATTTTTTGATGATCTACATATTTCTCCCAGGAGTGCTTAGTGTTTAAAATTTCGTAATGTTCATGAAATAAAGTATTTGCCACTACAGCAATCATCGGTTTACTCACAATTTCACTTATAAAAACAGCACCTCGTTTCCATATTTCCCCATCTTTGTATTTTACATAAAAGCGCAGATTTACTTCCTCAAAATTGATGTGAAACGGAATTTTAATTCCTTTTATCCGTGTATCTAAAAACATAAAACCAATTAAACTCACATAATAATTACCATTATAACTATCCAACTGGGTATGCGGCGGAACGTATTTCTCTAATATTTCGGCATTAACCCTATAGTTTGCCATTATCAATTTACGCCATTGCGCAGTTAAGAAAACAGGTTTTTTCACACCTAAAAAGCAATTAAAGCGGATATTTGTTTTTAAACTATAATGTTAAAAAATCAAATACCTAATGCTTAATTTACTTACATATATAAGGTTATAGAAATTTTAGACTTTGATAAGTAAATTTGTATCTTGCGCCCTCTAAAAATAAACTATATAATAGAATATGGGTATAATGGGTTTTTTGCGTAACCGAGCAGGGGTAATCATTGTGATTGCTATCGGTTTTGCGATTGTGGCATTCTTATTAAGCGATGCGATTAGAAGTGGACAAGGTTTTATTTCCGATTCAAGAACAGAAGTTGGTGAAGTAGCGGGAGAATCTATCTCTTACAAAGATTTTAACCAACGCGTGGATCAAAACTCTCAACAGTTTAAACAACAAATGGGAAGTTTAAATAGCCAAATGACTAGCTATGTTGTAGAAAATACTTGGAACCAAACTGTTTCTGGAATCATACTAAAGAAGCAGACTGAAAAATTAGGTCTTATCGTTGGCCAACAAGAATTGTTTGATTTATTATTCAATAATCCTTCTCAACAAGTAAAACAGATTTTTAGTAATCCACAAACCGGGGCTTTTGATAGGGCAACTGCTCTAAGCTCAAGAAAAAGTGCCGATACAGACCCAACCGGGCAATTAAAAGCACAATGGGTTGCTTTAGAAGATAACGTACAACAACAACGTGTAAACGAAAAATATATAAATTTAGTTAAAAACGGTGTTTATGTAAATTCTTTAGACGCTAAAGACGATTATATAAACCGAAATAAATTAGCAAATTTTGAGTACGTTTTTAAAGAATACTCAGGTGTACCAGAAGCTGATGTTAAAATCACAGATGCTGATTACAAAGAATATTACGAGCAAAATAAATACAAATTCAAAAATTTAACAGAAACTAGAACTTTTGAATATGTTGCGTTTAACTCAGCTCCGTCTAAACAAGATACTTTAGATGCAAAGGTTAAAATTGATAAAATAGCAGAAGGTTTAAGAACTTCTACAAATGATTCTTTATTCGTAGCCATTAATTCTGATACAAAATCTCCAATCGTTTATCAAAAGAAAGGACAATTAGAACCAGTTTTAGATTCGGTTATGTTTGGTGCAAGCAAAGGATTTGTATATGGACCATATTTCTCTGATGGCACCTACAAAATAGCTAAATTGATAGATTCACGTACCAGTCCTGATTCTGTTAAAGCTCGTCATATCTTAATTAACCCTGCATCTGTTGGCGGTTTAGAGAAGGCAACGGCTAAAGCCGATTCATTAAAAAGTTTGATACAAAATGGAGCTGATTTTGCAAAATTAGCTGCCGAATTTGGAACTGATGCCTCTAAGGATAAAGGTGGCGATTTAGGCACTTTCGGAAGAGGAGCCATGATCCCTGCTTTTGAAGATGCTGTTTTTAGCGGAACAACTGGTCAGGTTATTACAGTAGCTACTCAATATGGTGTTCATGTAATAGAAATTGAAAATCAAATTGGCTCTTCTAAAGTGGTAAAATTAGCAGTTGTAGATAAGGCCTTGTCGCCAAGTTCTGTAACGGAACAAGCTGCTTATCAAAAAGCACAAAGCTTTTTAAGCAATGTTAGTAATGCGAAACAATTTGACGAGAATGCTAAAAAAGAAGGACTTAATAAATTAGTTGGTGAAAACGTTACTCCAATTCAAAGTTCGTTACCTGGATTAGAAGATGCTCGTAATTTGGTGCGCTGGGCATATAAAGCTGATAAAGGAGATGTTTCTAATGAGATTTTTGATATTGGTGATAAATATGTTGTTGCCGTTTTATCTGGCATTAAACCACAAGGCACTTTATCTTTAGATGATGTTAAAAAACAAATTGAACCAGACGTTAAAAGATTGGTGCAAGGAAAAGTTTTAAAAGCACAATTTGAAAAAAATACTAGTGGCGCAACAAGCTTAGCGCAGATTGCTCAAAAAATGGGCGCTCAAGTTACACCAGTAGAAAACATTGTTTTTGCAAATCCAATAATACCTGGTGTTGCACAAGAAAACAAAGTAATTGGAAGCATTTTTGGATCACAACCTAATAAAGTTTCAAAACCAATTGAAGGCGATAGAGGGATTTATGTTTATACTGTAAAAAGTTTTACCAATCCTGCACCTTTAGCAAACGTTTTAAAAGTGAAAGAACAAATGGAACAAGCTATAGCACAACAAGTTGATGGCGCTGTGTTTGAGGTTTTAAAACAAAAAGCTAAAGTTAAAGATAACAGAGCAAATTTCTATTAATAGTAAATTGCTTAAATTTAAACTCGAAGATGTAAGCATATCTTCGAGTTTTTTTATTTTATATAAAATGGATATTCAAGAAAATATAGTAAATAAAGTTGCGCAAAGCGGATTAATATCTTTTGATTTAGCAACCCTAAAAGCAAACGGCGAACGTATTGTTTATGATATTAAGGATAATCTTTTTCAGGGATTGATGTTAAGGGAAAAAGATTTTAGAGAATTTGTGAAGGAACATAATTGGGAGCAATACCAAAATAAAAATGTAAGCGTAATTTGTTCTGCTGATGCCATTGTGCCAACTTGGGCTTATATGCTGATTGCGTCTAAGCTTAGTCCTTTTGCTAATTTCTTTATTTTTGGAGATTTAGAAACTTTAGAAACCGCATTATATTTAAAGGCCATAGATGCTATGGATGTATCACAATTAAAAGATCAACGTATCGTAATTAAAGGATGCGGAGAAATATATGTTCCCATTACTGCGTTTATGGCAATAACAAATAAACTGAACAATGTTGCCAAAAGCGTAATGTATGGAGAGCCCTGTTCTACTGTGCCAATTTATAAACGAAAAGACTAATTTGGCTTTTTTATTGTTTTAACCTCAATTATGAAGAAGCTTTTTCCAATCTTTTTTTTACTGCTTTTCTCTACACAAATCTCAACTGCACAAGAGCTAGATTTTTTAAGCCGTTCTTCTTTTAAAGCCGGAGAAAAAATTACCTATAAACTTAAATACGGATTTTTTACTGCGGCAGAAGCAACCATACAAGTATTACCAACCGATATAAAATTTGATAACAAACCAACCTATCATTTAACGGTAGACGGAAGCACCTCTGGTAGCTTTGATATTTTTTATAAAGTAAGAAATAGATACGATTCTTATATCGACCAGAAAGATTTTACTCCTTATTTATATACCGAGAATGTTAGGGAAGATAAATACACAAGAAATGACAAGGCTCGTTATTACCAAGATCAGAGAAAAGTTGTCGCTTCAAAAGGAACATTTAAATCTCCTGTTTCTCAAACATTCGATTTAGTTTCAGCATATTACTTTGCCCGAAATTTGGATTTAACTGGAGTTAAAATTGGCGATAAGTTTAGCATCAATTATTTTTTAGATGATGAGATTACACCTTTGACCATTGAGTATACAGGGAAAGAAATCATTAGAACTAGCTTAGGGAAAATTGCTTGCCTTAGATTTAGTCCTTCTATTAGACCTGGTAGGATATTTAAAAAAGACAGCAAACTATATTTATGGATTAGCGATGATGCTAACAGAATCCCGGTTAAGGCTAAAGCCGAAGTTTTAGTAGGTTCTATTAATTTAGAAATCAATACTGCAGAAGGATTAAAATATCCTTTAAAAACGCAATAAGTTTTGTTTCAGATAATGGCTTAATCAAGTTTTCGTTAACAATAAGAACGACAACCTTCCGCGTTTGGATGTTAAAACAAATTGCAAAAAAAGATATGAGCGTGTTAAAACGCTTAAAATAAATTTCATTAGAAAATATTTGCCAACCCAAATCGTCCAGCCAAGCTTTTAAATCAATTTAATACTTCCAAAACATAAATTATAATTATATATTTGCGCCATCAATAAGGGGTGCCTTGTTTGTGTTATACGGAAATCTGATGCTAGCTCATATATCCTCACAAATACAAAAACAGGCTGAGAACATACCCAATTTGAAAGTTATAAGTTATATGTAATAAGTTAAAAACTTAAAACCTATCACTTAAAACTTTTAAATACACCTGATCCGGATAATGCCGGCGTAGGGACTAGGTATAAGTTAAAAATTTACGAAGGCGGTAACCCCTATCGCTTGGTTGTTTAACTTTTAAAAAAATCAAATTGAAAAAATTTATTGTATCAACAATGATTGCGATTGT
>JACMNZ010000283.1 GCA_014378285.1 Pseudopedobacter sp. | reverse complement strand
TTTACGTTTTCCATCCAATGGCGGTACGTGTTGATGAATTTATCTGGAATCAGTTTTACTTCTCCATCAATTACATAATCTAAAGCGGGTTTTGCCATTTCTTCCATTTTGCAAAACCATTGCATAGAAAGTTTTGGTTCTATTGCAGAATCAGTACGTTCAGAAAAACCAACTTGAGATTTATAATCTTCTACTTTTTCTAAATTTCCAGATTCCTCCAGCATTTTAGCGATTTTCTTTCTCGCAATAAAGCGCTCCTCTCCTACTAAAATCTGAGCTTTTTCATTTAAAGTTCCATTATCATTTAAAATATCGATTATTGGTAAATGATGCTTTTGCCCAAGTTCATAATCGTTTAAATCGTGAGCTGGAGTAACTTTTAAACAACCAGTACCAAAATCCATGGTTACGTATTCATCTAATATTACAGGTATTTCTCTATTAATCAAAGGTACTAAAACACTTTTTCCATGTAAATGGAAATACCTCACATCATTCGGGTTGATACAAATCGCCGCATCTGCCATGATAGTTTCTGGACGCGTGGTTGCAATTGTTAAGTATTGAGTATTAAGTATTGAGTATTGAGATTCTGCTTTATGTTGGTCTTGATTCTTGCTACTTGACTCTTGATTCTCTATTACTTGATATTTTATATAGTACAACTTTTGGTTAACCTCTTTCCTGATTACTTCTTCGTCAGAAACAGCGGTTAAACCTTTTGGATCCCAATTCACCATTCTTACACCACGGTAAATCAATCCTTTTTTATGAAGATGGATAAATGTATCAATTACAGCTTCAGATAAAGCCGGATCCATTGTAAAAGCAGTTCTATCCCAATCACAGCTTGCGCCTAATTTCTTTAATTGATCAAGGATAATTCCACCATATTTATTTTTCCAATCGTAAGCATGGCCTAAAAATTCTTCTCGAGTTATATCTTTTTTATTGATGCCTTTTTCCTTGAGCATGGCAACAACTTTTGCTTCGGTTGCAATAGAGGCATGGACAGTACCAGGAACCCAACAAGCATTTTTGCCTTTCATCCTCGCCCTGCGCACCAAAACATCTTGAATGGTATTGTTTAACATGTGTCCCATGTGTAAAACTCCGGTTACATTTGGCGGAGGAATTACGATGGTATAAGGCTCACGCTCATCAGGAACTGATTTGAAAAAATCGTTCTCCATCCAAAATTGGTACCACTTATCTTCAAAATCTTTAGGGCTGTAAGTCTTCGCAATGCTCATATATCAATCAAAATATTTTTAGTTTGCAAAAATAGGTTTTTTATTTTGAGGAGGATAGTTATTAACTACAGATTTCAAATCTTAAGTTCAAATAATAAATGCGAATCAATAAAGAAAACAGCAAGACTTAATTTTCTTTAACTTCTTAATGTTATAAAATTTTAACTGCAGAGTACGCGGAGTTCACAGAGCTAAATGGCAAAAATTAAGTAGCATATCAATCCTTTTTATCCTTAAATCATGTAAATCAATATTC
>JACMNZ010000282.1 GCA_014378285.1 Pseudopedobacter sp. | reverse complement strand
TTAATGATTAAAGAAGGAGTATTAGAAAATCCAAAACCAAATGCAGTGATGGGGCAACACGTAATGCCGTTGATAGAAGCTGGGAAAATTGGAATGCGTTCTGGAAAATATATGGCCTCTACCGATGAAATTTATGTAACCATTAAAGGTAAAGGTGGCCATGGCGCACAACCACAGCAAAATATAGATCCCGTTGTAATTATGGCGCAAATGATTACAGCTTTACAAACCATCATCAGTAGAACTTCAGATCCTCGGTCTCCTTCTGTTCTTTCTTTTGGGAAAGTAATCGCTCAAGGTGCAACCAATGTAATCCCAAATGAGGTTTATTTAGAAGGAACTTTTAGAACGCTAAACGAAAAATGGAGAGCTGAAGCACATATCAAAATGAAAAAATTGGCAGAAGGTATCGCCGAAGGAATGGGCGGTAGCGTTGATTTTAGGATTGAAAAAGGATATCCATTTTTGGTTAACGAAGAGCATTTAACAGCCAGAACTAAAGCAGCCGCTATAGAATATTTAGGGGAAGAAAACGTTTTAGATTTAGATATTTGGATGGCCGCTGAAGATTTCGCTTATTTTTCTCAGGCTTCGGATGCTTGTTTCTATAGATTAGGGACTAGAAACGAAGCAAAAGGAATTACTTCTTCTGTACATACACCAACTTTTGATATAGATGAAAAAGCTTTAGGTTTAAGTACCGGATTAATGGCTTATTTAGCGGTTAAAGAATTGGGGAATTAAACTTCTGCAATGCTTTTTTAAATATTTTACTTCCTTTAATTACAGGAATCATCTTTCTTAATTTACTGCTTTGAAAACATCCTCTATTAAAAATATTACTCTATCTTTTTTTAGTTTCATATTTTTTTATGCAAATGCTTATGCGCAAGCAATCCCTCGTTTTAAACCAGATAAGGTTTTAACCATGGAAATGGATAAGGATGCAGTAGTGAAAGTTGGCAAAGCAGGTTTAGACATAGAAGATTTTATTCATGAGATTGTAACTGATTCTAGTTTTTACCAAGCGTTTAGAAACATGAAAAAGTACGCTTTTACAGCAGAGAACAGCGTTTACACTTATGATAAAAAAGATAAAATAACTGGTAAAATTTACAGAAAACTATACCACAGCAATAATAGCACAGGCCATAGTATAAAAATTTTGGCTAAAGAAGATAGTGGAGACCTTTTTAAAAAAAACGGAAAGTATGAATTATATACTGTAGAAATGTTTGATTATATTTTCATGAATGCTTATAATTCAGATTTTGTACCTAATAGCAATTCCTCTGCTCCCGGCAAGGGAGGTACAAACGAATCTTATAAAGACAAACTAAAGACTTTAATATTTTCTCCAGGTAAGCCAATTAAAGGCATTCCATTTATATCCAATAAAACAGAAATTTTCACAGCAAACAGTCGTGAAAATTATAATTACCAATTTTTTAGAGGAACCTATTTAGATTCTATTCCTGTTTATCGATTTAAAGTAACTGTAAAGCCCGATTTAAGCAATTGGACAAAAGATGGCATTATGATTAAGGAGTTAACCACAATATTTGATTCTCGTAATTTCCAAATTCTTGGGAGATATATTGATATGAAGTTAGATAACCTTGCTTTTGATTTTGATGTACAAATGAACATAGAGATGAGCTATTTTGGTGGAGATTTACTTCCCACAAAAATTAGCTATCAAGGTAATTGGGATATTCCGTTTAAAAAAGAAGAAAGAGCAAGCTTTTTAGTGCTTCATAAAAACTATAAGTTAGAGTAAAAGTAATCAGCTAAATAGCTCGTAATTTATACTCCTTCTAAATAACCTCAATTGACAAAGGATTGACACATCATAGCCCTCCCTGCTATACTTTTGCAGTGTCAAAAAAAATCTAATTGAAGTATCTAAAAGTTATAGCGTTTACCCATAAACTCATCAATTTGAAAGAGTTGGGATGTTTGGTTTTATGTGAAGAAGCGATAGATAATAGGCTTGAATTATTAAGATCTATCTACGATATCCCTGAAATTTTCTATTTAGCCACCTGTAACCGCGTAGAATTTGTTTTTACAGCCGAAGAAAAGTTAGATAAATCGTTTGTTAAATCTTTTCTTCAAACTTTACATGCAGATAGTTTAAGCGAATCTCAATTACAAAACATTGCTGATAATAGCGAGTTTTTTGAACAAGAAGAAGCTTTAAACCATTTGATGCGAGTTTCTAGTTCTTTAGAAAGTTTAGTAGTAGGAGAGAAAGAAATTTTAGCACAGGTAAGAAAATCTTATGAAAATTGCAGGTCTAAAAAGTTTACTGGCGATTATCTGCGAATGATTATGAATACCGTTGTAAAAACGGCAAAAGAGGTTTACACTTACACAAACATATCCAAAAACCCTATTTCCATTGTTTCTTTGGCTTACCGCCGATTAAGGGATTTACAGGTTTGCTCTAATTCACGCATTTTGATAATCGGAGCAGGAGAAACCAATCACAATATTGCCAAATACCTAAAAAAGCATACTTATACCAATTTTTCTATTTTTAACAGAACGTTAAGCAAAGCACAAGATTTAGCAAACGAATTAGGAGGTTTTGCCTATCCATTAGAAGATTTAAAAACTTTTGATAAAGGCTTTGATGTGATAATAACATGCACTTCGGCTACAGAGCCTATTATCACCAAAGAAATTTATGCACAGTTATTAGCCGGAGAAACTACCCCTAAAGTGATTGTAGATTTAGCCGTTCCTGGAGATGTTGCCCCTGAAGTAATTGAAAATAACAATATCCAATACATAGAAATAAATTCTTTGAAGGATATTGCCAATTATAACCTTAACGAGCGCTATCAAGAGCTTATAAAAGGTGAAGCAATTATCGCAGATAACATTGTTCAGTTCAGACCTATTTTGCAACAAAGAAGAGTAGAATTGGCAATGAGAGAAGTGCCAATAAGAATTAAAGAAATAAAAGAAAGAGCTTTAAATTCTGTATTTGCTGATGAAATTGAAGGTTTGGATGAAAATTCTCGTCAAGTTTTAGAAAAGATCATAACCTATATGGAGAAAAAATACATCAGCGTACCCATGGTGATGGCAAAGGATATTCTTATCAATTGCAAATAAAAGCAGCTATTTAAACTAGTTTAAAATAGCTATTTTCCAACACAATATTTTTTAAATTAAAAGCATTTGGGCGTTTTTACACGCTATCCACTATATCTTTATTGCCATTTGCGTTATGGCAATGGCAATAAAGGATGTCGTTTCTATCGTTAACGCTCTGATCTAATGCAAAACCTGCCTCTCTATACGTGATCTCATAAACCGAACAGTTCACAGCAATAAAACCATATTATAAAATAAAAGAGGTTGGATAAAACCCTTGCAAGACTTAAAATCTATAGAACAAAAAAAACAACTTTTCAAAACCTTAAAATTTTAATACATTTGCCGCTCATTTAACACTGTTTACAGCAGTATCAATGAAATATGAAAGCATACCAAACACTTCTTTATTATTGCTATAGCCACATCCAGGATGCGGAGCAATACACAGCAAAACATCTCAAATTTTGCAAATCTTTAAACCTATCAGGGCGTATTATTATTGCCGATGAGGGTATAAACGGTACAGTTTCTGGCAAAGCCGATGATTGCAAAGCTTATATGGATTACGTTTATGCAGATGGTAGGTTTAATGCCACCGAATTTAAAATTGATGAGGTTGATAAGCCCTCATTCATCAAAATACATTGTCGCTATAAAACTGAAATAGTTTATTCTGGCTTAAAAGACCCTTCTTTTATAAATCCCACAGAAGAGGCTGGCAAACATTTAGAGCCAAAAGAATTTGCCGAAATGAAAGACCGGGATGATGTTATCATTTTAGATGTGCGCTCTAATTATGAGCATAAAATGGGCAAGTTTAAAAATGCAGTGACTTTAGATATTGAAAATTTTAGGGATTTCCCTGCCATGATAAATAAATTGGCGCAATACAAAAACAAAAAAATATTGACTTATTGCACTGGCGGTATTAAATGCGAAAAAGCGTCTGCCTTACTTTTAAAAGAAGGGTTTAAAGATGTTTATCAACTTCATGGAGGAATAATTAAATACGGAAAAGAAGCACAAGGAAAAGATTTTGAAGGTAAATGTTATGTTTTTGATAATAGGATTGCGGTGGATGTAAATACAGTAAACCCTATTGTTGTTTCTAATTGTGGAAATTGCGGTAAAACAACTACTAAGATGATTAATTGCGCCAACCCAAAATGCAATAAACATTTTACCCAATGCAACGAATGTGGGGTAGCTTTGGATGGATCTTGTTCTGATGCTTGCCAAAACCATCCAAGAAAAAGACCTTATGACGGAACAGGATACTATGTGAAAGTGCCGCAACCAGTAGTAAAAAAGCAAGATTTATTTACGGCTAACATTAATTAATACAGGACAATCGTCAGATGGATATTTCCCTTGGTAAGTAGCTGTTAAAGTTCCCCGTTTATTTCTATAAAATGTTTGCTCAAAAAAGCATAATCAATAATTGATGCTCCTGTTATTGCCTAACCAAAGTTTTGATAACAGTTGTTATCATGATTTCCATAAATAGCCATAAAAACAGCGGGTTTAATCTCTGCGGATAAAACGTTATAATCTTACTTATTGATTTCTTAAAACTTCTAACGGCGGGCTATTCAATATTTTTCTACTACTTAAAACACCCGTAAGCACTACCAAAATTATTATAGTAATAAATAGGATAACAATTGGTAAAATAGTAGGAGAAAAAGAACTTTCAAAACTAAATACAGCTAAAGCCCAACTTCCAAACAACGCCAAAACCATTCCTGTTCCTGCTGCAATCAATCCTAAAAATAAATATTCTATAGCCGTAATTGTTAATATCTGTTTTTTACTTGCGCCCAAAGTTCTCAAAAGAATACTTTCTTGCAACCTTTGATTTTTACTGATTAAAACCGAGGATAATAAAACAATCCATCCGGTTGCCATACTAAAAGTGGCCATAAATCTAATCACAAAACCGATTTTTGAAAGCAGGTCGTCTAAAACTTCTAAAATTAGTGCTAAATCTATCATGGAAACATTAGGAAAAGTTCTAACGATTGCTGTTTGATAGCTTGCAGATGCTTTTTTGTTTGGCACATGTGTCATCAAAACATGAAACTGTGGCGCATCTTCTAACACTCCAGTTGGGAAAACTATTCTAAAATTGGTTTGCATTCTATTCCAATTAACCTCCCTTAAACTACCTACAACTGTGGGCAACATTACACCTTGAACGTTAAATAAAATTTTATCCCCTACAACTACCTTTATCCTTTTTGCATAACCCTGTTCTATAGAAACATATACCGGATCATTTGGGTTTTTGACCTTACCAACCCATTTTCCTTCTGTAATTTTCTCTGCCTGGGTTAATGTATCTTGAAAAGTAACCCTTAATTCTCCTTTAAAAGCTCTTTGGGAAGGCTCGTCATTTTTTTGATCTTTGCTTTTTTCTGAGGATAAACTATCGGCCTTAGCCAAATCAGCTGCTGTTTTACCATTTATCTCTTCAATCCTTACGGTGATGATAGGAACTTGATTCATTACTGGCAAATCATATTTCTTGGTGAGTAGGGCTACACTATCTTTTTGGTCGCTTTGTATATCGAATAAAACCATGTTTGGCTGATTTTCTCCCGCTGCCAGCGTAACGCTTTTAATTAAAATTCCTTGCACAAAAAATAGCGTACAGATAAATGCAGTAGATAAACCGATAGAAACAGTAAGCATTAAAGTTTGATTATTTGGCCTATACAAATTCGCAAAACCTTGTCTCCATACATAGCCCATAGATTGGGGTATTAATTTTTTGACCAACCACATCAGTAATTTTGAAATGGCAAAAAGCAATATAAATGCAACTGAAATACTTCCTGTAAAAGCCAATGCTTGCAGCCAAGTGCTCATCTGTAAATAAGTAAACCCGAATACAAACAACAAAATCAAAATATAAACCAACCATTTTTGAATATCTATTTTACTATCCTGAACTTCAAAAGAAGACCTTAAAGCATTTAATGGCGATATTTTGCGAACACTCAATAAAGAAGGTAACGCAAATAAGATAGATATGACAACACCTAAACCTATCCCTTGGGCTATTGCAGGCCATGAAACCTGCATAGTGATTTGAACAGGCAAAAAGTCTTTTAATACAGTTGGAAGAATAAATTGTATGGCCGTTCCTAACGCTGTTCCTAATACGGCACCTAACAACCCTAAAAAGAAAATTTGTATCAAGAAAATAAGAAATGCCTCTTTTGCTTTTACTCCAAGGCATCTTAAAGTTGCTATTGTACCCAGTTTTTCTTTGATGTAAACATGAATTGCGCTGCCTACACCAATGCAACCTAATAAGAGTGCAATAAATCCAGCCAAAGCTAAAAATCTACTTAAATCTTTAAAAGAACGTCCGGTGTTTTCTTTGGTAGATGATATGGTCTCCATATCAAATCCAGCTTTTTCTGCCTTTGCTCCTATGTTTTTAACAACCTTTTCAACCGCCTTTGATTGATTAAACTTGAAATAATATTTATACTGGATCCTACTACCAATCTTAGTTAACCCTGTTTCCTCTAAATATTGCATGGGAATATAAGCCACAGGAGCAATAGACGAAGTGATTCCCGTTTGACCTGGTGCTTTCTCCAACGCTCCAGCTATTTCAAAGTTAAGTGCACCAACTTTGATAGAATCGCCAACATTGGCTCCATATTGAAGCATCAAAGTTTTATCAACAATTGCTTTCTTGCCATTTTGAAAGTTTCGCCCTGCCGCTGATGGATTGGTTTCAATTTCACCGTAAAAGGGGAAAGCTCCTTGCAAAGCCCTAATTTGAACTAGTCTGCTATCTTGATTTTTGATAAAATAAATCATAGAGGCAAAACTTCTCTCGGTACTTCTTTGGTCGCCTAAAGTATCCAATAAAGCAGCAAAATCTTTTTCGGCAGGTTTTCTGCTGTCTAAAATTAAATCTGCCCCAGCTAACGATTTGGCTTGATTGTCAATATCTTTCTCTAAATTATCCCTAAAAGAATAAACGGCCACTAAAGCCGCTATCCCCAAAACAATAGACGATATAAACAACAGCAATCGAGATTTATTTTTACGACTGTCTCGCCATGCCATTGTTAAAACCCAACTAAAGTCGATCCCCCTTTTGTTCAAAAACTGATTGTTCAACATTTAATTTTTTTTGAGGTTAAAAAATAGTTTTCAAGGATTTTTCCGTTGGTTCATCGCTAACAATCTCCCCATTTTTAATTTTGATAACCCTATTGGTTTTTGAGGCTAATTCTAAATCGTGGGTAACAATTACTAAAGTTGTTCCTGCTTGCGTATTTAAATCGAACAAAAGCTGTTCAATTTTAACACTGGTTTCCCCATCTAAATTTCCAGTAGGCTCATCGGCAAATAAAATAGCAGGCTTAGTAGAGAATGCCCTCGCTAAAGACACTCTTTGCTGCTCTCCTCCAGAAAGTTGAACAGGATAATGATGAGAACGGTCTGCCAAACCTACCTTATCCAACAAGTCTAAAGCAACGCTCTTGATGTTTTTCTCTCTTCTTAGCTCTAAAGGAACCATCACGTTTTCTAAAGCCGTTAAGGTTGGCATCAATTGAAAATTTTGGAAAATAAAGCCAATATTTTGATTTCTTACTGCCGCTAACTCATCTTCGTTCAAATCTGTTAAATCGATATTATTTAAGATCACCTGGCCAGAAGTAGATTTATCCAAACCGGCACACAAACCCAAAAGTGTGGTTTTACCACTTCCAGATGGACCCGTAATTGCTACTGAAGACCCTTTATTGATAGCAAAATTTATGTTTTGAAGAACGTTTAAAGATTTCCCTGCACTTTTATAGGTTTTATTTACGTTTTTAATATCTAATATGATGGTGTCTTGCATTTTGGCAAATTTTAAACAATTAATAGCTTAAACTTAAAGATAAATTATCTGTTAACTTTACATGTTTTAACATTTAAAGCTCATTTTTGATTTATACAACAGCAATATGTTACGAATTACTACTGCCCTTTTATCTATAATCCTTTTTATATCCTCTTGCGGAGATGGTGCCAAAAAAACTGATGCCACTAAAAATTTTAATAAGGAAACTGTAAAAAGCGCTAATACAGCCGCTAAAAATATTTTATTTTTTGGCACCAGTTTAACCGCCGGTTTAGGTTTGGATCAATCCGAGGCTTATCCGGCGGTAATTCAACAAAAGATTGATTCTTTAAACTTGAATTATAAGGTAATAAATGGTGGTTTAAGCGGCGAAACTTCTGCTAGTGGAAAAAGCAGGATAGATTGGCTTTTAAAGCAACCAATTGATGTTTTTGTGTTAGAACTTGGTGCAAACGATGGGTTAAGAGGTATTTCCGTAATAGAAACAAGGGCAAATTTACAAGGTATCATCAATAAGGTAAAAGAAAAATATCCAGACGCAATTATGGTGATGGAAGGCATGCAAATGCCACCAAATATGGGTCAAAAATATACCCAAGATTTTAAAGAAACATTTAGCCTGTTAGCCAAAGAAAATGATATGATTTATGTGCCTTTTTTATTAGAGGGTGTGGGTGGCGTAGCTAAACTGAATCAAGACGATGGCATTCATCCTACCAAAGAAGGTCAAAAGATTTTAGCCGATAATGTTTGGAAAAAGCTAAAACCAGCTCTCTAAAAATTGTAGAATTGATTTAAATAGTAATGGTTAAGAAAACTATTTATATTGCATTTAAGCAAAATGAATTAGCATTCTCTATCAACAACCAATGAAGCTTAAAATTTTAGGTTTTACGATTTATATTCTGGTTTCAGTATTTGCTGCTGGCGGCCAAACTATTCAAAACATAGGAGTACCTTACGTAGAAAACTTTTCTAAAACCATTTACCAATCTGGTAATCAAAACTGGTCTATAACGCAAGACGAACATGGTATTTTTTATTTTGGTAACTCTGAAGGATTACTTTCTTACGATGGGCATTTTTGGCAAAACCATCAAATTCCACACCATTTAATAGTACGTTCTGTAGCTTCTGATAAGAAAGGGCATGTTTTTACCGGGGGCTTTGGGGAGTTTGGTTATTGGGAGTATGATGCTAGAGCAATACTTAAATACCATTCTTTAACCAAACTAGTAAAAGATAAATCTAAACTCAACAACGAAATCTGGAAAATCTATGTAGATAATAATCAGGTGATCTTCCAAACTTTTGCAAGTCTTTTTATCTATAATAATCAAACAAAAACCATTAAAGTAATAGAAGGAAAAGGTTCTTTTCTTTTTTTATTTAAAGTAGGTAAAAAGTATTTTATAGAAACAGCCAATAATGGGATTTATGAACTGGTTAATGATAAATTAAAACTTTTAAATGGCAGTGAGGGTATTTCTGGGGTACTTTCTATTTTACCTTACGGCGATAATGCAATGCTGATTGGAACAGCAAAAAACGGTCTTTTTCTATATGATGGTAATCAGTTTAAAAAATGGGGATTAGAGGCAAGTGATTTTCTTAAAACCTACCAGCTAAACAACGGGGTTAGCATATTTAACAAGTATTTTGCTTATGGTACTATTTTAAATGGAGTCATTATTTTAGACGAGAATGGAAAAATTGTTCAGCATATCAATAAATCTGGCGGCTTGCAAAACAACACTGTTTTAAGCCTTTTTACTGATAATTCGCAAAATCTATGGGTTGGCCTTGATAACGGTATAGATAGGATTGAGCTTGATTCGCCACTTTATTTTTATTTTGATAAAAACGGAGCTTTTGGAACTGTTTATTCAAGCATCATCTTTAATGATAAAATATACCTAGGAACCAACCAAGGGCTATATTACAGTAATTGGGATAGAGATACCACAAAAAGACAATCTTTCAATTTCAAATTCATTCCTAAATCGCAAGGCCAGGTTTGGGATCTATCTGTTTATAATGGAAATCTTTTTTGTGGCCATAACAATGGAACTTACTTAGTTAAAGACAATACCATAAAAAGTATTTCTTCTGTGAGCGGAGGTTGGACATTAAAACAGATGAATTCTAATCCAGACAAACTGATCCAAGGAACTTATACGGGTTTGGTGATTTATGAAAACATCAATGGGAAATACGTATTTTCTCATCAAATTGAAGGATTTAGAGAGCCTTGTAGATATGTAGAACAAGACAACAAGGGAAATATATGGGTAAGTCATCCATACAAAGGAGTTTTTAAAATTAATTTGAGTGAAGATCTACATACAATTAAATCTATCAAGGTTTATGACGAAAGTTTTGGTTTACCAACAACCTATGGCATTAACATATTTAACCTTGATAGCAGGATTGTTTTTTCATCAGATTCTGGTTTTTATGTTTATGATGAAATAAGTGACCGTTTCGCAAAGTATCAACAACTAAACAGTAAAATCGGAACATTTTCATCTGCAAATAAATTAATTAAAGCCGATGATAAAAGATTTTGGTTTATAGATCATGGAAAAGTGGCGTTGGCAAATTTTTCTACCCCTGGGAAAATCTCCATCGACTCTGGCTTATTTAACGTGATAAATGGAAGAATGGTTAAGAATTATGAAAACATCTCTAAAATCAACAATAATCTTTTCTTGATCAGTGTAGATGATGGCTTTGTTATTTTTAACAAAAAAATACTTCATAAAAATCTGAAGGCCCTGCCTAAAGTTTTCATTGGTAAAATAGAAAACATTACTACCAATAATTTTCTGATAACGGAAAGTGGATTGATTAGCAAAGACGTAACCATTCCATATAATCAAAACAGTATTAGGATAAACTATAGTCTTCCCTATTACCGGCAAGGAAAAATAAAATATCAATATTTATTAGATGGATACTCAAAGTCTTGGTCTTCTTGGTCAATATCTTCCCAAAAAGATTTCACCAACTTACCTTATGGAAAATATATATTTAAAGTAAGGGCAATTGTAAACAACGGTTCAATAAGCTCAATTTCACAATTTGAATTTGAGATTAAACCCCCATTTTATGCTACCATTTGGGCATGGATTTTTTATTTGATCATTGTTTTAGTTGTCATATATTTTATAAGGGTTTTTTATTTCAGGAAACTTAAAAAACACCAGAAAGCGATCCAAAAGCATTTGCAAGAAGAACGTGACGAGGTATTAAGACAAGAAACCGTTGTAAACGAACAAAAGCTAATTCAGCTGAAAAACGAGAAATTACAAGTTGAGCTAGAAAGCAAAGGAAGAGAAGTCACTAACTCTGCCATGAATATAGTTTATAAAAATGAGTTGCTCCAAAAAATAAAAGAAGAAATAGATCATCTAAAAGACAAGGAGGGTAAAAAGTTAACCGACGAGCAGTTAAGGAAGTTGCAAAAAATCATTGATGAGAGCATGAGTGATGAGAGAGATTGGAATTTATTTGAAACTAGCTTTAATGAAACACACGAGAATTTTTTCAAAAAGCTAAAAGTTGCCCATCCTGATTTGGTCCCTAATGACTTAAAGCTCTGTGCCTATCTCCGATTGAACATGAGCAGTAAGGAAATGGCCTCCCTTTTAAATATTAGTCTAAGAGGTATGGAAATTAGAAGGTATAGATTAAGAAAAAAACTAAACCTCCCTCATGATAAAAACTTAGTGGAGTTTTTAATGGAACTTTAAACACTACATCATTACCTCTCATAGTGTACAAAACCTTGTATTGGTAGCTATTTTATTTATCCTATTTTGATGTACCCTTTAAACCACATTTAAAACAAACAACCCAATAATTTAGCATTTAAACCCTTGTTGATGTTATACTCTTTTCTGATTGATGTAGTGATGTAGAGGTGTTTTTTTTGGTATAAGTGTAAAAAGGAATCATTTTTGCATTACCAGTTAAAATTTAAATCACAATTATGAAACGAAAAGCTCTACTATCATTGCTATGTCTTTTCTCCTTTTTTTATGTTTCTGCACAAGACATCAACGTTACCGGAAAGGTTACAGATGCGGTAACCAATGAAACACTTATCGGAGTTAGCGTAAGCATTAAAAATTCAACTACCGGGACACAAACAGATGTGAACGGTAATTATTCAATAAAACTTCCAAGTAACGGGACGTTAGTTTTCACTTACATAGGTTTTGTAAACCAAGAAATTCCTGTAGCGGGGAAAACAACTATAAATGCTGTTTTATCCGCTTCTAATCAATCTTTATCTGAAGTTGTAGTTGTAGGTTACGGAACACAAAGGAAAATTGATGTTACAGGTTCTAT
>JACMNZ010000281.1 GCA_014378285.1 Pseudopedobacter sp. | reverse complement strand
TTATGTGCTATCATTGCAATTTGAAGTTGTAGTTAAATTGCGTGCAAATATAAGGAAAAGTTAGAAGTTAGAAGTTAGAAGTTGGAGGTTTTTTTATTAAAACCACATCTGCTTCATAAATACTAGCCCAACCCAGACAGTAATGAAAAGCCACGAACGTAAAAACAGCTATTTTTCTTGGGCTTAAAAAGCGACCAAAGGAAGCTCTTTTAAACCTTTAGGAAAATGATGTTTTTAGTGAGTGCTTGTAGTGGATGGCTGGATCATACCGATTATGTGTTCAACCGGCAGGCAGGTATAGTCCCATAAATTGTCCTATTTTCACACTATATCGGCATTATACCGCGTATTCGTCTGACTAAATTATATTTCGTTTGGTATAAGTTTCAAAAAAAAATTAATCAGGCGTGATTTTATTTGGAACAATAATATTTAAACCCATTTGAAAGGACAAGCTATTGGCTTTGGAAACATCCCGATATTCCAAAAGATTATCGGCAAGGAGATAAAAATTGACTTTTCCAAGGGTGGTCGACAATCCGAGCCCAACATTTTTTGCAGAGAAAGTATCTATTGTATAAGTTGCTTTCATCTCTAAAGAATCGAAAATTTCTCTTCTGTAATAAGCAGTCAAAGCCATCAAAGGAATTCGTGGCATTGACATTACAAATAATTGTGCACCTATGGCATTGGGATATTTATTTTCATTATCGCTAGTGCAACTGCAACCGGAACTGCGCCCATCTCCAAACGAATATTGAATGGAAGTGTTTAATTTTATAGGTCGCCAAGTAGTAAATTTTGTTTTTAAAGTATCTAAAGGAATGGCTTTTCTAAATTCATCCAAGAAATCAATATTAATATCCGGATTAAAATCAGGCGTTAATCCAACATACTTGTAATAGCCTTTATAACGGTAACTTTTAGTTTCTTTAGTATGACCAATAAAACCAATATCTAGTAAACTAGCCGTAAATTGAAGGTTTTCTTTTGGATAATAAGTCAGCCCTAAATCGAACCCCAACCCAAGATTTCCACCCAAAAGAGTTTTTTTCAAGATATCAGCTTTGGAAATTCCAGAAGTATTTAAAATTCCAGAAGTATTTACTAATACATTAGCCGAAATAACTTGGTCATATATAGAACTTGTTCCCTGATTAGTGTAAAAATAGCCAGAGTTTGCAGTAGAAGATACATTGAAAATACTTGAATAAATCTTCATTCGACCACCAAGCACTAGTTTCTCGTCAACCTTTTTATGATATCCCAAATGAAAAACGGATAGTAATTCGCCTCTAAAACTCAAATCGCTCAGATCGAAAACTTTTCCCAAATAATCTTTATTACCATCTAAAACTAGGATAGCAAAATCTTTAGGGATATAGGTTAAAAAATTAGCTTCTTGATACATTCCAAATGAAACGTATTCGCTGCTTTGCCAATCGCCTAATTTAAAACCACCGCTAAAGATTTCTACTTGTTCGTTAATAGAAACCAAGTCTTTTTTAGAAGTTGCGAACACAACATTACGCAGTTTGGTATTAAAATCGACTCCGTCATTGGCAAATAAATCATAAACCGAAAAACCACTCGAACCAACATTTACAGAAATTCCGGATAACAATGGAATTCCAACAAACCAATTGTACTTGACATCAGAGCCTGGATTTACCATCATAGATTGTGGCACGGAATTGAAATTATATAAAATCTGCTTGTTTTGAGAAAAACAAGTAAAAGTTATCATTAAAATTAAACTCAACCCAATTTTTCTCATTTTGACAGAAAATAAATAGTGGCACTGGAGCGCATTTTTAGACTACCTAAACTACTATCGGCCAAAGGAATTCCTGGTGACAAAGCAACAACAAAGGCTATTTTTTGGGTTTGTTTTAATATATCAAGTTTAGTGTTTTCAAATATATCAGTTTTAGTCACAGGAGACTGATTAGGCATATAGGCTGGAACAACGAACGAAATGGTGTAAAGCTCAACATTATTACCATCCAAGAAATACAACCTAATAGTGCAAGCTCTATTGATGGTGTTGTTAACTTCAAAAAACAAATCGGTTCGGCTAAGATTATTCGTTAAATTTACATCGTTAAAAACTTTAAAATTCATCACATCAAGCAAAGGCCGTTCAGTCCCGTTACTAACAAATTGATTGGCCTGAATATCAAACGATGCGAGATTTGCCACAACCGTAGCTTTTAAACTTAAATCATTGACTTGCTCAAAATTCAAATCGCTTGAACAAGATACAAATAATAATGAAAAGATAAATATTGCGATAAATTTATTCATAGGTTATAAGAAAATAAGGCTGTAAGATAAAACGATATTAAATTTGATTTATTATTTTCTAATGAAAGTCCGCAAATAATTTTGAACTTTCATTATAAGCACTTTC
>JACMNZ010000280.1 GCA_014378285.1 Pseudopedobacter sp. | reverse complement strand
TAACACATCTAAAATATTCGAATAAGTGTTTGACCTAATAATGCTCCAGTCTTTTTTAGCAAACCATTTTACTTCGGTAATTCCTTCTTCGATTTGTGGAATCAGTTTTTGTTTTCCTTTAGCTTCCATCTGATACCAGTGTGAGACTTTTAGTACCGGTTTCTTCTTAATTTCGTAAACATGATAGGTTTTAATCAACTTCTTACCTAGCTTTTTGATCTTTATTCCGCATTCTTCTTCAACCTCTCTAACCGCAGCATCCTTTTTCTTTTCCTTGGGTTCCAATTTCCCTTTTGGCAAATCCCATCTTCCATTTCTTTTGATAAAAAGATATTTACCATCCTCATTTTCTACAAAACCACCCGCAGCCTCTATCACTTTTATTTTATTCTTAATACTTTTAAAAGTTACTTTAGCATTTTTACAAAGCAAAAAAAACTTTGATTTAGGATTATTAGCTAAAGCTTGATAAAATTTTTCAAAATCAAAATCCTGACTATCAATTTGTTGATAATCCACCGCATCGGCAGGAATAGAATTAACTACAAATAGGGATTTTTCGTTGATATAAATATTGTATTTTTGGGCCATGTACAACAAAAGTGAGATTGAACAGAAAATTGCTGAATTTTTGTTGCAAATTAAAGCAATTAAATTACAACCTGCTAATCCTTTTACGTGGGCTTCAGGTTGGAAGTCTCCCATTTATTGTGATAACAGAATTACGCTCTCCCACCCTGCTATCAGAACTTATATCAGACAAAAATTGACTGAATTAATTCAAGAAGAATATGGTTCGGTAAGTGTAATCGCTGGTGTTGCAACCGCTGGGATTCCGCAGGGCGCTTTAGTAGCTCAAGAGCTAGGCTTACCCTTTATTTATGTGCGTTCTAAAGCTAAAGAACACGGTACCCAAAGCTTAATTGAAGGAGAAATTAATCCCGGTCAAAGAGTAGTAATCA
This sequence comes from Pseudopedobacter sp., assembly GCA_014378285.1. Classification (GTDB taxonomy): domain Bacteria; phylum Bacteroidota; class Bacteroidia; order Sphingobacteriales; family Sphingobacteriaceae; genus Pseudopedobacter. The sequence goes on along the minus strand of JACMNZ010000280.1, from coordinate 1,970 downwards.
TTGAAGATTTAATTTCTACAGGTAAAAGTAGCTTACAAGCTGTAAATGCTTTACGCGATGCTGGGTATGAAGTTGCAGGTTTGGTCGCCATCTTTTCTTATGGTTTTGAATTAGCGCAGGAAAATTTTAACGAAGCAAAATGCAGATTCTCTACACTTTCAAATTATCCAGCTTTAATAGAATATGCAGCAGAACATCAATTTATTGCTAAAGCAGATGTTGAATTGTTAAATGATTGGAAAAGAAACCCTGCAGAATGGGGGCAACAATTTGAAAAAAGCACCCATTAATTTATGACATTTTTTGAAAGTAGCGTTATCATTTCGCAGCCAATTGATAAAGTTTTTGGTTTTTTAAGTGACTTAAACAACCATCAACAACTGATGCCAGAGAATATATATAACTGGAGCAGCACAACAGATGAGGCAAAATTCACCATCCAAAATATGGCAAAATTGGCTTTAAAAGTTTCCTCAAGAATAGAAAATAAAGAAATTAATATTATCCCTGCTGAAGAAGCACCATTTGCCATTGAAATGAAATGGGCTACTGAAAAAGTTGGAGATGCTACTACCGCTAAATTGGTAGTTTCGGCAGAGTTAAATATGATGATGAAAATGTTGGCCAGCGGACCATTGCAAAAATTGGTAGATCATCAAACTATTGCATTAGTGAAAGCAATGGCATAAATGAAATGGGGATTAAGATTTTTCGGTCTTTTAGATGCGCTGATTTTCTTAATCTTCATTCCTTCTAAATTCTATTTCTTCCTCAGTACTTTTAAATTTCCTTTTTCTATCGCTACTAAAGTTGAAGCCATTTGGGAGCTATTAGTATTATTCTTCTTTCTTATAACGGCTATATTTCTATTCCTGAAACCCAAATCAGGATTCCTTTTTAGTTTTATCACTATTCCATTAAGAATAATATTTCTTTATTTTAGTTTTGATTTTTTGAGTTATCTGACATATTATTTCAATTTTGAAAATTTGGTTTCATCAGCTACTTTTCAACATTATTGGTTTTATGTTTTAATATTTTCTGAATCTCTGAGGTATGTCATCAGTTTTTATTGGTATAGTAATTTAAAAAGAATTTAATTTTCTTTTTGTTCTCTGTGAGTTTTGTGTTTAGGATAAAAAATCACGAAAATACCTAAGAAACAGAGATTTGACCCTTATAAAACTCAGTTCTCTTTTTATTCTCTATACTCTCCGCAAACTCTGTGGAAAAAATAAAAAATACAGCAATTGGTATAATAAATTTCTTCCTTGCACTTTTTGTGTTTAAACACCGGAAATTTTATCACTATGTTTTAATTAAAACAGCCAAAAAGTCGCTTTAAATGAATTAATTAAGCCATTTATTCCGAATTCTTTAAAATTAAATATGTGGTTCTATTTTTGAGCTTAATGTGTGAGGAACAAAATTATGAACTTTAATAATTTCACCATAAAAGCACAGGAAGCTGTACAAAAAGCTTCAGAAATCACATCAGGATTTCAGCAACAAGCCATTGAAAATGCACACATTTTAAAAGGCTTAATCACCGTTGACGAAAACGTGGTTGGCTATATTTTAAAAAAACTCAATGTCAACATCAATAGGTTAAATGAATCTTTAGATGCACTAATTAATAGCTTTCCAAAAGTGAGCGGAAGCAATGCTTATTTATCAAACGCAGCAAATAGCGCACTCCAAAAAGCACAATCCTATTTAAAAGAATTTAAAGATGAATTCGTGTCTGTTGAGCATATTCTTTTAGGAATTCTAGCATCAGGAGATAAAACTGCTGCACTTTTAAAAGATCAGGGTGTTAATGAAAAGGATTTGAAAAAAGCTATTAAAGATTTACGTGGTAATGCAAAAGTAACCGATCAAAACGCTGAAGCTACTTACCAGGCTTTAGGTAAGTACGCCCGAAACTTAAATGAATATGCAGAATCAGGGAAACTAGACCCCGTAATTGG
>JACMNZ010000279.1 GCA_014378285.1 Pseudopedobacter sp. | reverse complement strand
TATTGGATGAAGCAACAAAACATCAACCTCCTAAAAGTTGGACTTATGATGGTGTACACCCAACAATTGCTGGTTCAAAATTGATGGCAAAAGCTTGGTTAAAAGCAGTTAATATCAAATCGGTTTAAACAAAAATGGTCGGTTTTTTAAAAAACCGACCATTACCATATCAAAAGAAAAAATACTATTTCTTCAAAAGTTTTGCCATCGCAGCTCCAATTTCGGCAGGAGATTCTACAACTGTTATTCCGCATTCTCTCATAATTTTCATCTTTGCGGCTGCAGTATCATCAGCACCGCCAACAATAGCACCAGCATGACCCATCTTACGTCCCGGAGGCGCTGTTTGGCCAGCAATAAAACCAACAACCGGCTTAGTACCATGTTCTTTAATCCACATTGCAGCTTCTGCTTCCATGCTACCACCAATCTCACCAATCATAATAATTCCGTGAGTTTCTGGATCATTCATTAATAATTCTACCGCTTCTTTTGTAGGCGTCCCAATAATTGGATCACCACCAATACCAATTGCAGTAGTAATACCTAAACCAGCTTTAACAACTTGATCAACAGCTTCATAAGTTAAAGTTCCAGATTTTGAAACCACACCAACGTTACCTTTTTTGAAGATAAAACCTGGCATTATACCAATCTTTGCTTCATCTGCAGTAATAATACCAGGGCAGTTAGGGCCAATTAAACGGCAATCCCTATCAGAAATATATTCTTTTACCAAAATCATATCCTTTGTAGGGATACCTTCGGTAATACAAACGATAACCTTAATACCAGCTTCTGCAGCTTCCATAATAGCATCTGCAGCAAATGCTGGAGGTACAAAAATGATAGAAACATCTGCGCCAGTTTTATCTACAGCTTCTTTTACAGTATTAAATACCGGCTTATCTAAATGTGCTTGACCGCCTTTACCTGGAGTAACACCACCAACAACGTTAGTCCCGTACTCCATCATTTGGGTTGCATGATAAGTGCCTTCATTACCCGTAAACCCCTGCACTATAACTTTAGAATCTTTATTAACTAGAACACTCATTTTTAAATTTTTGGTATGGCAAAGCTAACAGAATGTACAAGAATCTCAAAGCTTAAAAAAGAAATATGCTGCATTTAATTCACTTTATTGTCAAATTGGCAACTTATTGAATTTTGATATTTATTTCGTTCAATTCCTTTTAGATTTTAACTATTACTATGGCAGCAATTCAGATACCTATCATATTAGTAATTGCTCTTACTTATTGTAATTTTTTAGAAATTCATTTGAGGTCTTCTTACTCAAACAGGTAATCAAAAAAAGATTTATTTTATCTAAATGCTAGTTTATCAAGCTTTTTTATGATTAAGAAAAAATACAACCATTGCATTCCATTATTAATGTCTACTAGATTTTGATCAGGGCGTTTTTACACGCTATCCATTGTAGTTTTTTTGCTATTTGCGTAATGGTAAGAGCAAAAAAAGCTGCCATTTCTATCGTTAACGCTATAATCTAATCTAAAACAATGCTTAAACTAATACAAACGCACATTTAATAATAGAACTAAGGTTACCAATATAATCCTAGTGCAGGTCAACTTAATAGAATAGTCTTAAAAAACAATGCCAATCAACATTTGTTAAGTGTATTAGAATTATAAACAAATAATCAATTTAAACTCAAAGGCAAAACCAGATTACGCATAAGACCGTACGTGAAATTACCGGTGGGGTGGCGTTCGCTAGGGTAAAGACAACTTTAAATCAACAGGAATAAATTTAAATTACAATTATGATTTCACTAAAAAGAAAAAATAGCATTTGGCTTTACCTATTTAGTTTCGGACTATTATTTAACGGTCAATTAAAAGCACAAACCAGCTTTACTTCTAAAGAAATTAAAGTAAATATCTTTTCTAGCACACCTTTAGAGGATATTAAAGCACAAGCAATAAATGCCGTTTCGGTAATTATCCCCAAAAGCAAGCAGATAGTTTTTCAAATACCTATTAAAAGTCTTGTGTTTTCTAGAAGCTTAATGCAAGAGCATTTTAACGAAAGCTACATGGAAAGCGATAAATTTCCTACCGCTTCTTTTAAAGGGAACATCCTAGATAATATTGATTTCAGTAAAGATGGTATTTACAACGTAAATGTAAAAGGCATTTTAAATATGCATGGTGTATCTAAAGAAAGAATAATTAAAGGCGTAATTACCATTACAAACAGCAAACTTAGTATAAACAGCAATTTTAATGTGGCTTGCGTCGATCATGAAATAAAAATACCAAGTGTGGTTTTTAAAAAAATAGCCGAAGTGATTTCTGTAACTGTAAGTGGAAACTATCAATAATTTAACTTGAAAAAGATGAAACAATATTACTTTTTACTTTCTATCCTTACCTTATTATCATTTGGTGCTTACTGTCAAGACGCTGACTCGCTTTTAAATTCCTTATCAACGCCTGAAAAGAACCAACCCATTCAATCAACTTTTAAAAGCACTCATTTGGTTTTGTTGAATACTAATGAAACGCAAAAGAAAAATGATTTAGCTTTTTGGATTGGACACAGATTTGGAGACATTGGAGGGCAATTTGGAGGGGCAAAAACACTTTTTGGTCTAGACTTAGCTCCTGACGTTTACATTGGTTTTGATTATGGTTTTACCGATAAGTTGACTTTGGGGATTGGTAGAAGTAAATTTGATGCGACTTACAATTTTTTAGCTAAGTATAGATTAATCCAACAAAAAGAAAGTTCAACTCCTTTTTCTTTAACTTTATTTGGGCAAACCGCTATTGTTAGCAGAGAAGCATTTAATGACGCTGAATTCCCAAATCTAAGTAATAGAACATCACACTTTTTAAGTAGCATATTTACTAGTAAAATATCTCAAAGCCTTTCTTTATTAATAAGTCCGAGCGTTTTATTGAGAGAGAAAGTAACAGAGGCAAGAGATAGCAAATCTTTATTTTCTGTTGGATTTGGAGGTAGACTAAAACTATATAAACGCTTTTCTTTAATAGCAGATTATACATTGGTTGAGGGCTTGGGTCGTCCAAACGATTTAGGAACTCAATTTTATAATCCCCTAGGTGCAGGTATTGAAATAGAAACAGGCGGGCATGTTTTCAGTATGAATTTTCAAAACTCACCTTACATTATCGAAAATAATTTTATACCAAATACGCAAAAATCATGGAGAGATGGTGGTGTTAGATGGGGCTTTGCCATTTCTAGAAACTTTGCTTTGTTTCAAAAGAAAAACAAGAATAAAGACATACAAACAAAAATATATTAACCTTAAATTTTAACTTTAATGGAACGTCAAGAATTTTTAAAAACATTGGGAATTAGTTTTGCCTCAGTTTGTGCTGGCGCATGTTTGGCAAGTTGTGGAGGTAAAGATACTTCTACACCAGGAAATACGACTCCTCCTCCTGTAACTAACCCACCAACTACTGGAAATACCGCAACCGCTAGTTTATCAAATTTATCCACAATTGGTTCATCAACAAAAGTTGGAGCAGTTCTATTTTTTAGAATCGCGGCAGGAGACACACCATCTTCTTTTGT
>JACMNZ010000278.1 GCA_014378285.1 Pseudopedobacter sp. | reverse complement strand
TCTGATGATAAAAAATGTAATATAGAAGCAAGGATTGAAAGTCACGATCCTATTTTTGCAAGCGCTACTTCTAACGAAATGCATATTGCGATAAGCGAAGCTTTACAAAAAATAAAAACCGGAATTGATAAAGTTTTAGACAAGATTAAAAATTAATCTTACAATAAATAATGGAAAGCCATTGCAATTTAATATTGTAGTGGCTTTTTTATTTTACTTAATTTTTAATTCTGCTTTTCAATAAATTTATGAGTAAGTAAAACCTAATCAATCATAAATTTTATATTTGTGATGTGAAAGATAAAAAAGTTGCATTATTAATATTAGATGGCTGGGGATACGGAAATAACGATTCTTCTAATGCCATATTAGCTGCAAAAACCCCGTTTTTTGATAGCTGTATAAAAAATTATCCCAATTCTAAATTAGAAGCGTCTGGTGAAGCAGTTGGTTTGCCTGCTGGGCAAATGGGGAATTCTGAAGTTGGCCACATGAATCTAGGTGCTGGCAGAATTGTTTATCAAGAACTTGGGCGCATCAATAAAGCAGTAAAGGATGGCGATTTTAACACTAACCCTGCTTTACAAAAAGCTTTTAAATATGCTAAAGATAACAACAAGAAAACCCATTTAATTGGTTTAGTTTCTGATGGTGGCGTTCATGCACATACTAAACATATTAAAGGTTTGTGCGATGCCGCAAAAACTTATGGATTAGATCAGGTTTTTATTCATGCTTTTACAGATGGAAGAGATACCGACCCAAATTCTGGTGTTGGGTTTTTATCAGACTTAAATGATTATTTAAAAAACTCTAGCGGACAAATTACTTCTGCAATTGGCAGATACTACGCTATGGATCGTGATAACAGATGGGAAAGAGTAAAATTAGCTTACGATTTATTGGTAAAAGGTAAAGGTGAAAGAGTTAATGACTTAATATTAGCTTTAAGAAAATCTTATGCAGAAGGTGTTACCGATGAGTTTTTAAAACCGATTATTAAGATAGATGAAAATGGAGATCCAATTGCTAAAATTGCCGATGGTGATGTGGTAATCTGTTTTAATTTTAGAACAGATAGAGGGCGTGAGATTACCCAAGCTTTAACACAAAAAGCTTTTCCAGAACAAGATATGAAGCCTTTAAACCTTCATTATATTACAATGACCACCTATGATGAAACTTATAAAGGTGTAGATGTAATGTTTACTAAAGATGATTTAGTAAACACGTTGGGAGAAATTTTAGAACAAAATCATAGATCTCAAATTAGGATTGCCGAAACAGAAAAATACCCTCACGTCACTTTCTTTTTTAGTGGAGGTAGGGAAAAAGAATTTGAAAAAGAGAATAGATTGATGATTCCTTCGCCAAAAGTAGCTACTTATGATTTACAACCAGAAATGAGTGCTAAGGGAATTAGAGACGCCATCATCCCTGAAATAGAAAAAAGAAGTGCTGATTTTATTTGCTTAAACTTTGCCAATCCAGATATGGTGGGGCACACTGGTGTTTTTAATGCTGTAGTAAAAGCAGTAGAAACTGTTGATGCCTGCACCAAAGAAGTAGTAGAAGCGGGAATCAAAAATGGTTATTCCTTCATCATTTTAGCAGATCATGGCAATGCCGATTATATGATCAATGCAGATGGTTCTGTAAATACTGCACACACTACCAATTTAGTTCCCTGTATATTAATTGATGAAGACTATAAAACTTTGAATGATGGTAAATTAGGAGATATAGCTCCTACCATTTTGAAATTATTAAAAATTGAACAACCAAAAGAAATGGGAGGTTTATCTCTAATTTGATGCAAAATCTAAGCAAAGTCCTAATAATTTCTTTTTTAATATTAGGATGTACTCCAAATAGTAAAAAAGATGAGGCTAGAAAAATCT
>JACMNZ010000277.1 GCA_014378285.1 Pseudopedobacter sp. | reverse complement strand
GATCACTTTACGATCGGTTTCTATCAATTCACTTACACCATTGATGATGGATTGTGCTAAACCTAGATTCTTCTTTTGTTGGATGATTTTAACGTTTTTAAGGCCTTCAGCAGTCTTTATTATTTCTAAAACTTGATTAACATTTTCTTCATCGGAAATGCTTTTTGCTGCGTCAGCGAATATGTATAAACGAGATTCTTCTGCCAAGTAGTTAGCTTGCAAAAATTTCAACGTCCGTCTGGTATGGTCCGGACGATTATAAACAAAGAGTGCTATTGGAGCCAGTTTTTGCATTATTTTCTTTTCAATTTACCTAATATCTGATCTATAAACTCATTTATATCCGGAGATATTTTAAAAGAGTAACTCAATCTTAGATAAAAAAGTGCCATTAAGCCAGACCTATAAATCACATCTACATAGAAATTATACCCATAAGGTAGATAGATTCCAAACAGTAAAACGGCGAGCGAAATCAAAATTAGTTTGATAAACTTTCCATTAAATGGTTGAAGTTGATACTTTAAATTAAGGTAAAGCCAATAAGTAAAATTGAGCGCAAACATTGTAAGCGCATAAGAAATTGCTGCCCCCATCATCCCTATTTTAGGGATTAGAATGACGTTTAAGGCTGCACACAAAACTGCGGCAAAAAGCAAAATATACATGACCAATCGGTAATGCTTAGAAAAACTGATGATGGCTCCGTTTAGTCCTCCGGTAATGTCAAACAAAAAACCTAAACCAATGACTACAAAAACGCCATAGAAATTGGCGTATTCTGGTTTGTGTAAAAGGAAGAGGACATTTTGCCAGTTGGCAATTAAACCTATAAATAACAAACAACCCAAAAAGAATTGAACTAGGGAAGTTTTATGATAGATTTTATTGATTTTTTGAAGGTCTTCAGTTTTCCATGCATCGGCAATGATTTGGTACGATGTTGTATTTAAGGCCTTAGCGGGAAGATTAATTACCAATGCCATCCCAAAGAAGGTGACATAATAACCCACCATGGCTTCACTAGAAAATACTTTAAGTAAAATGGTATCAATATTTTGGATCATAGTAAAAGAACCACCAGCTAACATGGAGTATAATCCGTAACGCAATATTTCTGGCGACTTTTCTTTCACTTCTTTAGACACTGGTCCAAAGCGGATAAGATCTAATTTCTTTAGATAAATTAATAAAATCAAAAGAATGAATGCATTTGCGCCTACATACCAATAAACAAATCCACTATAATCAAATATTTGAAAGAATATGAGAATGATGGCGATACTGGTTAATATTTTTAATAAAACCTCTCTTAAGAATGATGGGAAAATATTATGGAAGGTTGTTCGGGCAAAAGTTTCGGCTAGGTTATACCAAAGAGTGAAAAGTGAAACGGGAATAATTAAATAGTAGTATTTGTAAAAGAGTGAGGAGCCCTTATCTTCTGCTTTTAGCTGTTGAATCAACTCCTTTCCTAAAATATAAATGATACTTACGATGATAAATCCAACAAGAGTAACCTTAAAAACATACACCGGGAACCCACCATGCTTTTTATCTTCCGTTCTGAAAAAGGGAAAATAT
>JACMNZ010000276.1 GCA_014378285.1 Pseudopedobacter sp. | reverse complement strand
TCTTCTAATAATTCTTGTGCTAAACATTCTGTTAAATTATGCAGAGCAGCTTTACTTGCAGAATATGCGGCTAGTCCAACAAATTTCGCACTTCCTTGAAAGCCTCCCATCGAACCCACGTTTACGATATGTGAGTTAACTTCAAGCTGAGGAATTAAAGCCTGTATAATCCTAAAATGACTTAAAAAATTACTTTGGAACATGTCCGCCATATCCATTTCTGTAAGTTCTTTAAAAGGTTTGTTTAAAAGTGTTCCTGCATTGTTAATTAATATGTTAAATGTTACAAATTGTTGTTTAACAAAGTTTTTCAATACCTCTACATCATCATTTAAAATATCAAAAACGACAGGATAAAGTTTTGCATCGGGATTTAAACTTTTAACAATTTTATTTAAGTTTTGCAGCTTTTCTTTGGTACGGGCTATTGCAATTACTTCATGACCCTTAACGGCTAAATTTATAGCTGCTTCAAAACCAATTCCGCTACTTGCACCAGTTATTATAATTTTTTTAAATTCTACTATTTCATCTAAGGAAGTGGTTTGCATTTTATTCTTTTATGGTGAGTTGTATAACAGGGTTATCAATTAATTTGATGCCATCTTCTATCAGTTTTTTTAATTCTTGATGATTGGAAGTCTTCATCTCCAAATATATCTTAATGTCTTTTTGTAATGAAATATTTAGCCGATGTTGATTTAAAATTTCTAACAATTCTATACAACAAAGCCAATCTTCACGGTGGTTTTCTTTGAGTTTGGCAAATATTTGTTCAACATCTTTACTATTTGTTTCCGTAACCCTAATTAATTTTGTTTGTTGATAAAGTTGCTGTAATTCTAGCTGCTTTTTTGAATATTCTATTTTTTTAGTTTGCGTTTTAGAAACATGGGCAATTTCTTCAAAAGCATCTTTATCAGCAGCACCACAAAAAACTGAAACTATTTTCTCGCCAACTGCCATATCATAAACTCCCCATTCGGGTTTAAAAAGCAATTGGTTTTCTTTAGTGGTAACAGTACAATTATCAAAACTTACAAGTAATAATTTATCGTTTTTAAACAAGAGGGATTTTACTTTGCCTTTTACGTTTATTCCACTTTCAAAATCAAGGCTGGCATTTTCTCCAACAATAATATTTAAAGTTTTTAAATCCTTTTCATTAAAATCCTCTAAACATTTTACTTCATTTTTAAGTTTGCCAACTGGCGAACTAAATCCATCATTGTGATTGTCTTTTCCATGATTAGGCAATTGTTTATCTTCATGGCTTAAAGCCGATGTTCCTGTAGTTTTGATAAAAAGTAATTCATCATCTTTACTCATTCCAATATCAGTAAAAACGCCACTTAATTGTAAACCAGAAGAATATACTGATGTACAGGTTTTTTTACACTCAATAGCTTTTAAAACGCTTTCTGTGCCGCCTTTTCTAAACGCCATGGTGTCGGCGTAAGCCTCTAAAACATCTATTAAATTTTGGAAATTTGGCGTTACAAAAAGTTGAGGTTGTGTTTGCGTGATATCATAAGAGTAGTTTATCGTATCTAAATTATACCATAATTTTTTAACGTCATTTTGCATACAACTGGCACTTTCCCCTATAGAAGAAAGCAAGCCGGCGCCATAAATTTTTGGATTTTCTAAAGTTCCAATCAAGCCATATTCTACTGTGTACCAATGTAATCTACTTAATAAAGCCATTTCAGATGGGTCGCCTAAATTTTCTTGACAAAAGTTTACTTTTTGCTCTGCTTTTTTAATATCTGCAAGATTCGCATTTATGTCTTCTTTTAAAATAGAAAGTTTCCTAATGGCTTCGTAAAGTTGGTGGTCTTTATAAGAAAACATTGCCTTTGCACCAATTGAGCCGAAATAGCTTAGGTAATTATTATAAGCCTCATCTGCGATAATAGGAGCATGACCAGCAGATTCATGGATAATATCTGGTGCTGGAGTATAAGCAATGTGGTTAATCTGTCTAATATCGGCAGCTATAACCAAAACTTGATAGGCCTGAAATTCCATAAACGCAACAGGCGGGATAAAGCCATCAACGGTTACCGCTCCCCAACCAATTTTCCCTAAATTATCATTCATGGTTTGTAAATCGGGGATTTTTTCAATGCTCAATCCCGCCCTTGATAAACCTTTTATATACGGATAATACGCTACATCTTTTAAATAACTGTAATTTTGGCGCATTACATATCGCCAAACCGCATGATTTATTGGTGTATAATTCTCGTAATTTTGGGCTATAATATATTGCCTTAAATGATTTGGAAGTTTTTTTACTTGTGGATTATTGAAATCTTCTATTTCTATCATAAAGATATCTTTTCAAATTGGTCTGAATTACAAACTTAACAATTTGCAAAATTATTTATTGTTTTAAGAATGTTAAGTTTTTGGATATGCTTAAACTTAAGTGATTTAAAATTTATTATTTGTTTTAAAGTTTTGGTAACACCATTTTTATAATCGTTTTTAACATCATTCCTAAACTTATTTCATATAAACTTGTAACTTTCTTTGCAAGTAAATGTCTTAATATCAACTATGCTATTTTTAAAATTATTTAAAGAAAGTTTCATTTTCGCTTTTGATGCGTTAAGGCAAAATAGAACCCGTACATTTTTATCCTTACTGGGAATTACCATTGGAATTTTTACAATAATTACTGTTTTTGCTGCAGTAGATACCTTTAGGGGAAACCTACAAACCAGTGTAGATAAATTAGGCAGTAAAACCATCTATATCCAAAAATGGCCTTGGGGCGGATTTGGAGATTATCCTTGGTGGAAATATTTACAACGTCCAAATGCAACTCTTCGCGATTATGAGGCTTTAAAAGGTAAAGTGAGCACTGCGGAAGGAATATGTTTTCAAGTTGGTTTATCAAATAGAACATTAAAGTACAATAGCAATAGCATTGAGGGAGCAAGAGTTTCTGCTGTGTCTCATGACTATGATAAAACTTGGAACTTTGACTTATCAGAAGGAAGATATTACACCGATAATGAATCAAATAGTGGTTCGCCGGTTTGTATAATCGGTGCCGATATTGCGGAAGGACTTTTTCCAAACCAAAGCGCAACTGGAAAGGACATTAAAGTTTTAGGGAGAAAAGTGCAGGTGATAGGAGTCTTTGCAAGGGAAGGTGAAGATTTATTAGGTGTTTCGTCTGATAACACTTTGCTTTTGCCTTTAAATTTTGCTAGAAACTTAATTGATGTAGAAAGTGATAGATATGGACCGCAAATTACCGTTAGGGGTAAAGACCAATATTCAGTTGAGGATGTAGAAAGTGAATTAAGAGGTTTGATGCGATCCATTAGAAGTATCAGACCAGCTGATGATGATAATTTCGCACTTAATAAAACCACTATCCTTTCGGGCCAATTGGATCAACTTTTTGGTATTGTTGATATTGCAGGTTGGATTATTGGTGGTTTCTCTATTTTAGTGGGCGGTTTTGGTATAGCAAATATCATGTTTGTATCTGTTAAAGAAAGAACAAATATTATTGGGATTCAAAAATCTTTAGGCGCTAAAAACTATTTCATTTTGATGCAGTTTCTTTTTGAAGCCATTGCTTTATGTTTGATAGGAGGCTTGATTGGTCTGGGTGTAGTTTATTTGGCAACACTGGTGGCTACTTATGGCTTTGATGTTAAGATTGTGCTAGACCGAGGAAATATCATTAGAGGAATAAGTATTTCTGTAATTATTGGCGTAATTTCAGGGTTTTGGCCAGCATTTTCTGCTGCAAGATTAGATCCTGTTGAAGCGATAAGGTCCAAATAATTTTATATTCCTATCATTTCTAAGTGTTCTTCATCCTCGGTAACAGAATTTTTGACTTTACTAATTTTTGATAATATAAAAATAGAGATATAAGTACTAGATATTCCTATTAAAGATCCTGCAATTACATCTATTGGGAAATGTTGGGAAAGATAGATTCTACTAAAACCGACTATAAAGGCCATAAATATTAGCAGGTACTTTACCAAGAAATTTTTCTTGTATAAAGTTATTAATGTAAAAGCCACTGCAAAAATGGTAACTGTATGTCCTGAAGGGAAACTATTGTTAAAATGAACTTTAATCCCTTCCACTAAATATAAATGATAACCCTTTTCAATTAAAGAAATTGGTCTCAAGGCGTCCCAAAATATTATCCTCTTTA
>JACMNZ010000275.1 GCA_014378285.1 Pseudopedobacter sp. | reverse complement strand
TGGGATATCATTAATTCCGATAAAAAAATGCAAGGCGGTTTCATTTGGGATTGGGTAGATCAAGGTTTATTAGCCAAATCAGCATCCAGCGGAAAAGCATTTTTTGCCTATGGTGGCGATTTAGGCGGTTTAGATATACAGAATGATGAAAACTTCTGTGCAAACGGACTGGTTTCTGCCGACAGAATTCCTCACCCAGGTTTGTACGAGGTTAAAAAGGTTTATCAAAACATTATTTTTTCTGATTTTGACCAAGTAAAAAATCAAGTTAAAATAAACAACAAATTTGGGTTTAGCAACTTAGATAATTACACATTCAAATGGCAGCTATTTAAAAACGGAGTATTGCAAAACCAAGGAGATTTTAAGGTTGCTGCTTTAAGTGCCCGCCAATCTAAAACGGTATCGTTGCCTTTGCCTAAAATCACTGCTGTTAATGGCGAAGAATACACTTTAAATCTTTACGCAAACACAATTAGGGAAGAACCATTGTTAGATGCAGGGCATGAAGTTGCCAGAGAACAGTTTCTATTAAAGAGCAATTATTTCGAGCAAGCACAGCCTTCGGGCGAGTTAAGTGTACAGAAAAACGGTAATGTGATCAGTTTTTCTGTTGGCAATGTAAAGGGAGAATTTAATACCCAAAATGGACAGTGGCTTTCTTATCGTTTAAGTAATGGAGTAAACGTGATCAACAGTTTGCCAGAACCACATTTTTGGAGAGCACCAACCGATAATGATTTTGGTAACCGCATGCCCGAAAGGTTAGGAGTATGGCGAAGTGCGCATATAAATAAAATGCTTAAGGATGTGGATATTTCTGAGAAAACAAACAACGGTGTGATTATCAAAGTAAATTATTTACTTACGGATATAGATGTTCCCTACACACTAACCTACCAAATCCAAAACAACGGATCTATAAAAGTGACCGCGTCCATCAATATGGAAGGCAAAAACTTACCAGAAATGCCACGATTTGGAATGCGGATGCGATTACCGGAGAAATTTGGGGATCTAAGCTATTACGGACGGGGCCCCTATGAGAACTATAGTGACCGCAAAACCGCGTCATTTTTAGGTATATATAAAGATAATATAGAAAATCAATATCAAAATACTTACATCAGACCGCAGGAAAGCGGTTACCATACGGATGTTAGGTGGTTAACCCTTACCGATAACAGCGGAAGTGGCTTAAAAGTGATGACAACCCAACAACCTATTTGTTTTAGCGCCATTGACCATTCTACAGAAGACTTAGACCCAGGATTAAGCAAAAAACAGCAACATCCTATAGATTTAAAAGAACGTGACGAGGTTTTCTTGAACATAGATTTAGCGCAGAGGGGTGTGGGTGGTGATGATAGCTGGGGTGCTTATCCACATGAAGAGTATTTACTAAAAAACAAAACTTATACATATAGTTATATCTTAAGTTTAATTGATTAGAAAAGGATGGTGTTTTTAAATAACAGAAGCCTAACCAAGGCGTTACTTGTCCCGTCCATTCTTTAGAATTTCACAGGCTTAATTTTCGTAGTATTGTCAAAGTGATCAGTGCTTTTTTTGACATACTTTATATTGTGAAGTTCAAGATATTTACTAAGTTTTAGCAACATTTAGCACTAAAATAAGCTAAGATAAAAGTGAGTATTAACTTACAATGGTTATATTAAGTTGATTTATAGCGTTTAAAAATATAGATTCGATTCCCCTACGGGCTATATAGTACTTAAAAACCCCTGTAAATCAAGTATTTACAGGGGTTTTTATTTTTTACTGGCAATATTACTGGCAGTTTTTGATATATTAAATATCTTTTAAAATATTTAGAAACTCATCTACTCGTTTCATACATCACACCCCATTTCAACTCGTAAGCAACCAAAAAGCGCAAAACAAGATTAATTTCAATTCCAAATCGGCTTTATTACAAAATAGAAAATAAGGTTTGTTCATATAGACTTTACATCAAAGCTGCGTGGTTTAAATTTGCTGTGGTGTTGAAAGAGATAAGGAAAAGTCACACATTATGTCCCAAATCAACAATCACTTTTTCTATGAATCGTCAATAGATTCTTCAATAGCTTTTTTATTTTTTAGAAGTTTTTGAAATAAGTTTTCAATCGAGTCTCTATCTAACCCAATGTTCTGTTTAACGCTGTGTTTAATCATTAAACATCTTGCTTATCTTCTTTGCTTGAGCTGCTTTTGTTAAACTTTTTAATGGGTATATTATTAGGAGAACTAATTTTAGTCTAATAATAATCAGAAAATACTTCCAAATATTTTCACCTATTGAATTTAATAATCATCATACCTCATAATTTATTTATAATAAAAAGCCAAATAAAAATTAGCTGTTAATTTAAAAAAGTAAAAATATTTATAATGACGAAATTTTATAAAATATCAAAAAGTACAAAAAATATATAAATAATTATAATTCCAATAATACGTCTCTAGTTATATTTGATAATTATAAACCAATTATTAAGTGTTAAGGTTGCATCAACTAATTAACATTACAGAGCGATAAATTCTAATATGAAAAATGAACTTTCAGTAGATCAAATAGAAAAATTTCAAAATGATGGATATGTAGTTATTGAAGATTTTTTATCAGCAGCAGAACTAGAGTTTTGGAGGGAAGCTTTAAACGAAGCTACAGCAAAACGTAAGGGGTATAAAATGCCAGATAGAAAGGAAGTTTATGGTAAAGGGGATGATGATGATAAAGCTTATTATGAAAATGTATTTGATCAACTTATTAACCTTTGGCAGGACAATGAAAAGATGAGGCTAATTATGTTAGATGAAAGGTTGGGTAAAATGGCAGCTCAATTATCGGGTGCAGATGGGATAAGGATTTGGCATGATCAAGCATTAATTAAAAAGCCATGGGCAAATCCAACATCCTGGCATTTAGATACTCCTTATTGGTCTTTTACAGATCGAAGAGCGTTATCTATTTGGGTTGCGCTTGACGATGCGACTTACGAAAATGGATGCCTGTTCTTTTTACCAGGGACTAATCATAAAACTACTTTTGAAAATCCAGGAATTGGAAAAAACATGGGTGCAATTTTCACCACTTATAAAGATTTAGTTAATAATAAATCTGTTTCAGCACCTATGAAAGCAGGTAGCTGTTCCTTCCATAATGGTTTAACGGTACATGGGGCAAATGCTAATATGACACCTGGTTTTAGAAGAGCAATGACTTGTGCTTACATGCCAGATGGTAATACTTTTAATGGTACTCAAAATATACTTAGCGACGATCAGATAACTAATTTAAAGGTAGGTGATCTATTAAATGATGAAAAACAGAATCCTTTAATATACAGTAACAAAACTGATAGTTTAAAGAGTAAATTGTAAACTAAGAATCTAATTAATGATAAATAGAAAATACATTGTATTAATTCTGTTCAATTTTATTTTTCTTAAAATAAATGCCCAAGAGCTTCCAAGGTACATTTTTATTAATTCTGCGCCTGGTAGAAATTGGACGGTAAAGAAACCTTGTACTATTAATAGAAGAGTTTTTGATGAAGTTTTGAACACCATAAATGCTCCTTATAACAATAAGCTTAAAGTTGGAATTTCATTTATTTTCGATTTTTTATCCACTGATATCGATTCTGTTAAAGAAAGTTTAGATAAGTTCTTAAAGCTAAGTCAAGAAACAAAAGTTCCAGTATTAATACATCTGGATGGGGCCAACTGGTGGAATGCCAGGCCTGATCTTTGGAACTGGTGGGATCCTTCTCAACCAGGGTATAATCCAGAGAATAAAAAAAATGTAGAGTGGACTTCCTGGGATGAATCTAGCGCAATCAAAATATCCTGGCGCAATTGGGGAAAGCAGTTTCGTGTTTTACCGGCGCCAAATTTAGCCAGCCCGGCAGTGGTAAATGCCCACATAGATGGTCTAAATCAGCTAATACCAATAATTACAGAGTGGTATAATGCACTTCAAGTTAGTGAAAGGTATTTGTTAGGCGGGGTTAAATTAGGCCACGAAGCTAGTATTGGTGTTAATGCATATTATTATAAAAATGGTAATAGGTACTTAGAGCAAATGCCAAATAATACTAATTTAGATCCATTAGATAGTTATAATACGGAAGCAGGTTTTAACGGTGGTTTGGCTCAGCTAGGTTATGCGGCAGTTAAAACATCAGGGATTAAGAATAAAGGAAGAATTACTAAAGCCGATATGGAACAAGTGGTTCATAAATATTTAGATACATTATCTTCAGTAGCCTTAAATCTTGGTTTGCCAAAAAGTATAATTTTTACGCATCAGGGAGGTACTTATTCACCATGGGAAAAGCATTTAAGTTTTAGTTCGGGTAGTAATAATTATTCGTTGCCTGGCTATAGTTTATATAGCACCAACCCAAGTACAGCGGGTGATTTAACAGATATTTTAGATAGAAGAATAGAACCAGGTTGGGCTGCTGTAGAATGGTGGTGGCCGGGTAATAATAAAAATGAGTGGATTTATAATATCCAGCAAACGCTACAATTTAAAGACTGCCGTTTCGTAGCTATTTTTAATTGGGAAAATAGCTTAGATAAATATCCTGATGGGATTGAAGCTATTAAAGAAGTAGTTGCTGAATGGAAATAATATTTAATAATAAAGAACTAAGTATATCAGTTTTTTTGCTGTGTAATTAAACCAAATAAATTATGTAATGGAGTTTCTTTATACTTCATTTTCTGACTAAATAAATAAATTTTTTATGAAAATAAAGGTCCTTTTAATAGCCTATTGGCTTTTATTGCTTAGTTATTTAGCATTTGCGCAAGATCATGTAATCCCAAATATAATTATACCATCTAAGGCTGGTGTGCATAAGATAAGCCTAGAAGGAAACTGGCAATTTATTACAGCTAAAAATAATTTTATGCCAATATCATCTTCGTCATCTGATGTTGATGCAAAAGCAAAAGAAATCTTTTCAAATTTAAAAAGTAAAGGAAACTGGTTTCCTGTTAAAGTTCCTCAATTTTTAAACAGAATATCCTGGTGGTTACCAGATGTTTCCCTTGAATTTGAACAACAAGAAAAAGAAAGGGTGGCGCAGTTACCTGATGGTGCGAGTACAACACCTTCTGCATGGTATAGTAAAACTATAATGTTACCTAATAATTCATCTTCAAAGGAGGTTTATGCAAATTTTGAAGGTATTGCTTTAGTAAGTAGAGTTTATTGCAATGGAATTTATGTAGGTGGGCATTTAGGAATGTTTGGATCTTTTAAAGTTCGTTTAACGCCATATTTGAAAGCCGGCCAGGATAATCAACTGTTAGTTTATGTAGAAAGAGGTATAAAAAGTAAAGAAGGAGATAAAATTATATCTGTTGAGGTAAGCGTACCTGTTACACAGAACATGCTTTTATCATTCAACAAAAGCATGTTTGATAAAATAGGACCAAAGTATAATGTAATGGGAATTTGGTTACCAGTAACTTTAGAAGTATTTGAAGCTGGCGGACGTATTGATGATGTATTCTTTAATCCGAATTTAACGGGACACACTATGGAATTTACAATCGAAAACCCATCAGAGAAAATAGTTTCAGGAAAGTTAAGTTATACAATTACCAACAAGAAAACTGGGAAGCTTTTAGTGCAACAAATAGTGAAATCTTCACTACGCTTAACCCCAAAACAATCAACTAATTTCAGTATTACTAAGACTGGTTTAAACCCAGAATTATGGTCACCAGATATTCCAAATTTGTATGTGATGGATGTTAAATGGACATCAGCCTCGGGTAAACTAATCCACCAATGGAAAGAGCAAGTAGGTTACAGAACCATTAGCGCTAAAGGGGAGCAGGTTCTTTTAAATGGAAAGCCTTATTGGTCTCGCGGAGCAAATATGCCTCCATATGGATATAAGCCAAATGATGAAGCGGTTGCGAGTGGATTTTTAAAGTTGATGCATGAAGGTAATACTGTTATAACCAGAACACACGGAAATCCATGGAATGAAATGTGGTTTAAAAAAGCTGATGAAATTGGAATAGGAATAAGCTGTGAGGGTGCCACATGGGCTTTATTGGCTAAAGATATACCACCTGCAGGTAATATCGCCGCTTGGAAAAAAGAACAATTAGAAATTGTGAAACAATACCGAAATCACCCGAGCATACTTTTTTATGTAGTTTCTAATGAAGGTTTACCAAACGAAGATGCCAAAAATGTAGAGAAATTAGCTATTTATAAAGATATCATCACTGAAATGCGTAAACTCGATAATTCGAGATTAATTTTTCAAACTTCAGGTAATCCTGATTATAACAATGTTGCCGATATAGAAGACACGCATTCTTATTGGGACTGGTACATGTCATCATCTTATGTAAATGATTATAC
>JACMNZ010000274.1 GCA_014378285.1 Pseudopedobacter sp. | reverse complement strand
TGAATTTAGAAGGTTTGATACAAGAAGTTTTAGATTTAAATCTGAAGGAGTTTATGAAAATATTAAAGATTCTATTTATACTGTAAATCTATTTTCTGATGTCAGTAAAAACATTCCAAATTATTCTTTTCAGTATGATGAGAATGGAAACTTTTTTGTATTAAACCAAGATGGAAATACCCCAGATTACGATGCAGATTATGGAAATATTAATTTTGCCTTAAAAGCCCAAGCTCCTGATGATAAAAGTTTTGCTTATGTAGTGGGGAAATTTAATGCTTATCAAAAAAATCTTCAAAACCGTATGATCTATGACCCTTTGCAAAAGACTTTTAATCTTACCATTCCCCTAAAACAAGGAGTAGTAGATTATCATTATATCTGGGCAGATGAAAACGGAAAAACTATAGATGAAAATGCTTTTGATGGTACTTTTTATCAAACAGAAAACGACTATCAAATTTTGATTTATTACCGCCCACCTAGTGGCAGGTTTGATGAACTTATTGCTTTCACAGAATTAAATACCGTTAAATATCCAAGGAATTTTTAAAAATTCCAGAGTAAAATAGTCAGCAGAATGCAGATTGATTCGTATAATTAAATTGGAAATCAAACTATTAAATTTATAATACGATTACAAACAGCGGACTTGAGACTTTAAATTGCAGATTAATCACAACAAATAAACCATGACAGAAAAACATCCAAAGGGATCACATATTACCATGAATGAGTTGGTTTTACCCAATGACACCAATACGCTTAACAATTTAATGGGTGGTAGATTACTGCATTGGATGGATATTGCTGCCGCTATTTCTGCACAAAAACATTGTAATAATATCGTGGTAACAGCTTCTGTAGATAATGTTTCTTTTTCGCATCCAATAAAATTGGGAGATGTTGTGACCATCCATGCTAAGGTTACAAGAGCTTTTAATACTTCGGTTGAAGTAAGATTAGACGTCTGGGCAGAAAACATTCCATCTGGGCATAGGGTAAAATCTAATGAGGCGTACTATACTTTTGTTGCCGTTGATGACGATTCTAAAACCGTTCCTGTACCAGCATTAATTCCTGAAACGGAAGAAGAAAAAGAATTATTTAACGGCGCTTTGCGTCGTAGGCAGTTACGTTTAATTTTAGGTGGTAAAATGAAACCAGATGACGCTACCGAGTTAAAAGCTTTATTTACAGCAGCTAAACAATAATTGTTAAATTTTAATGGATTACCAGCAAACCCTCTCCTATCTATACGCAAAACTACCCATGTTTACTAGAGTTGGGATTTCGGCATATAAAAATGATTTAAGCAACACCATCAAATTTTGTGAACATTTAAACCATCCCGAAAAAAAATTTAAGTCGGTACATATTGGCGGTACAAATGGAAAGGGTTCTACCTCTCACATGTTGGCTGCCGTTTTACAAGAAGCAGGTTACAAAACTGGTTTGTATACTTCGCCGCATTTAAAAGATTTTAGGGAGCGCATTAAAATTAATGGGGAAATGATTTCTGAGCAGGAGGTAGTGAATTTTGTTAAAGAAAATAAAGCATTTATTGAGGAAGTTTCTCCTTCTTTTTTTGAAGCAACTGTTGGTTTAGCATTTGAACATTTTGCAAAGCATCAAGTAGATATCGCCATTATTGAAGTGGGTTTAGGCGGCCGTTTAGATTCTACAAATGTAATCAGTCCAGAAGTTTCTGTGATTACAAATATCAGTATGGATCACATGGATATTTTGGGTGATACTTTACCAAAAATCGCTTTAGAAAAAGCTGGGATCATCAAAAAAAATACGCCTGTTATAATTGGAGAATATCAAGAAGAAGTTAAACAGATCTTTATTGATAAAGCAAAAGAACAAAACGCAGAACTCATTTTTGCAACTAATGAATGGTGTTTTAACGATAGCAAAATTGTAAACGGCAAAAGAGAAATTAAAATCCACGGTAAAGAAAAAAGTTTAAATCTTACTTTGGATTTAACCGGAACTTATCAAATTAAAAATGTCAAACCGGTTTTAAGTACAGTAAATCAGCTTAAAATTAAAGGTTTTAAGATTGACGATGCTGTTTTAATATCGGCTTTAAGCCAAGTAAAAAAAATGACTGGTTTAATGGGGCGTTGGCAAACACTAGCAGAAAACCCCTTGGTAATTTGCGATACCGGGCATAATGAAGATGGTATTAAAGAGGTTCTTAACAACATTAATCAAACAAAATTTGACCATTTACATTTTGTAATTGGTATGGTTAAGGATAAGGATATCTCTAAAATATTGAGTTTATTACCAACAGATGCCACCTATTATTTTTGTGCACCAAAATTAGAAAGAGCTAAACCTGCAGACCAATTAAAAGAAGAAGCATCAAAATTTAATTTAAAAGGTTTGGCTTACGCCGATGTTGAAACC
>JACMNZ010000273.1 GCA_014378285.1 Pseudopedobacter sp. | reverse complement strand
TAGGTGAAAGGTTTGCGAAAAAAATGCTTGGTTTACAAAAGGAAAAATAATGCTAAATCTCAGATGTTCTTTAGCTATATTTTTATGTTTTCTTTTGCTTTTAAGTTTTTTAAACACAAAAGCATAAGTAAAAGGTGTTGAATATAAGGCATTTTTTAGGGATAAAAATTTAGTTTTTGATACAGTCATATTTAGCAGGTTAATTTGTGCTTTTTATCAGGTTAATTTACCTAAACCATTCATAAATTTGAAGAATTATTCAAAAGGAAATCCGAAATCTTTTAAAGAATGATAAACCCAATTAATAACCTAATTATCATTTTATGAAATCAAATTACAAAAAATGCAGTTTTGCGGTTTTTCTGTTTTTTCTATTTTTTAACTCGATTGCTGTTTTAGCCCAGCAACGCATTATTTCAGGAACAGTTAAATCGTCTAAAGACAATCAACCTTTAATAGGAGTTGGCGTAACAGAAAAAAGTGTAAAAAACTCAACTAGTACCAATTTAGATGGTAAATTCTCCATTACCGTTTCTGGTAAAAACAACCTAATTTTTTCTTATTTAGGATTTAAAACTATAGAAGTTCCAGTATCAGGAAATACTGTAAACATAGTTTTAGAAGAAGATTTAAGCAGTTTAAACGAAGTTGTAGTAGTTGGTTACGGTACCCAAAAACGAAGCGATGTAACAGGTGCGGTTGCATCTATCCCGAAAGAAAGACTGGAACAATTGCCAAACACCAATATTGCCCAAGCTTTACAAGGCTCTATCCCTGGATTGCAAATTAATACAAATGGTGGAGGTGCAGAAGGAAATAATGTAGAGATTATTTTAAGAGGAAGAAATTCTATCACCGCAGGTAACGGTCCGTTAATTATTTAT
Source organism: Pseudopedobacter sp. (assembly GCA_014378285.1). Lineage (GTDB taxonomy): Bacteria > Bacteroidota > Bacteroidia > Sphingobacteriales > Sphingobacteriaceae > Pseudopedobacter. The sequence goes on along the minus strand of JACMNZ010000273.1, from coordinate 2,961 downwards.
GATGGCGTACCTTATGAAGGTGGAATATCGGAAATTAATCCAAATGATATCGCATCTATTGAAGTATTAAAAGATGCTTCTGCAGCTGCTATTTACGGTTCTAGAGGGTCAAACGGTGTTATTTTGGTTACCAGCAAGAAAGGTAAAAACGGAGATAATAAAATTACTTATGATGGTTTCTACGGAACACAAACTTTAGTAAATAAGCCCAATTTAATGAACGGGGTTGAGTTTTATAATTTTAAGACCACTCGATTGAATGCAGTTAACACGATTTCAGATCAAGAAAAAAGGGTATTTGATGCAGGAGCTGGAGTAGATTGGTATAAGTTAGCTACACAAGTTGGTTCTAAAATGCAACATTCCTTATCTGTAAATGGAGGTTCGGATAAAGCAAATTACTATTTGGGGGGAACTTTTTTAGATTCTAAAGGCGTTTCTGTTAATGATGAGTTTAAGAGATACTCTTTAAAACCAAACCTAAACATCAATGTAACCAAATGGTTAAGCATAGCTTCAAATTCACAGTTTTCCTTACAAGATAGAGGTGGGTTACCTGCACAATTTGATGATACAAACAGTACAGGTGGTGGAGCAGGTTTTTTTAACCCTTTAACCGAACCATATAATCCAGATGGTTCTATTGCTATCTATGCATATATTGATGCTAACAAGGCGGGTAATCCTCTAGGAAATTTATTGGTAAGTAATGTAGATAAATATTATAAAATTTTTACTGCCAACAGTGTGAATATAGATTTTCCTTTCCTAAAAGGTTTATCCTATAAATTAAATACCGGAGTTGAGTACGGTAACTCACAACGTAAAACTTATTATGGAAGAAATGTAGCCCTTGGTTTTGAGAAAAACGGAGTTGGTACAAATTACAATTCAATCAATCGTAATTTTACAATAGAAAATATATTAAACTTTAATAGAACATTTGGAAAGCATACTATAGGTGTTACTGCTTTATATAGTAGTCAAAGCTCTGATTTTGATCGGGATCAGCTAACAGGAACAGGTTTTCCAAATGATGTTTTGACAAGTTATCAAATGCAATCCGCCTTATTATTAGAGCCTTCAATTGTCAATACCAAAGAAAATTTACTATCACAAATGGTAAGGGTAAATTATGGTTTCAAAAGCAAGTACTTATTAACTGTTACTGCCAGAAGAGATGGTTTCTCCGCATTTGGGGCTAATACCAAATATGGTACCTTTCCTTCTGTGGCCGTTGCCTGGAATATCTTTAAAGAAGATTTCATGAAGAAGTTAACCTACATCAATAATTTAAAACTGAGAGGTTCTTATGGTATTAATGGTAACCAAGCAATTAGCCCTTACAGTTCTTTAGCAACTTTACAAACCTTGCAATACTTAAATGGTTCAACTGTTTTGCAAGGATACTCTCCTAATAAACTGGCAAATGGAAATCTGGGTTGGGAATCTACTAAGTCACTTTCAATAGGTTTAGATTTTGGTTTGTTTAACAATCGTATCCAAGGTAATTTAGATTATTACAATGCTAAAACCAGTAATCTTTTATTAAAAAGAACGCTTTCTCCTGTACAAGGGATTTCTAGTGTAATCCAAAATATTGGACAAACTGCTAATAATGGTATTGAGTTAGGATTAACCAGTATTAATATTGATAGCAAAACTTTTAAATGGAGCACCAATGTTAATTTATCACACAATACAAATAAAATCGTGGATTTATATGGCGATGGAAAAGACGATTTAAATAATAATTGGTTTATAGGACAACCAATCAATGTTTTTTATGGTTTAAAATACAACGGTTTTTATCGAACACAAGATGAAATAACTGCAGAGGGTTTACAACTTACAGCAAAACCCGGTTATGTCAAAATTCTAGATGCAGACGGAAATGGTAGTACCAGCACAAGTGCCGATAGAGTAATTTTAGGTCAACAAGATCCAAAATTTATATTTGGATTTACAAATATCTTTAATTACAAAGCTTTTAGTATGATGGTTTTCTTACAAGGGACCACAGGTAACATTAAACAGGATCCCTTTTGGAGCGATGCCGTTTTTGGTGATACACGTAGAAATACAACATTAAAAAACTGGTGGTCTCCAATTAACTTAACGGGAGACCATTTTGCTAACGATGCCAACGCTAATAAATTGGGTGTCAACTTTTATGAAAGCGCCGATTTTGCTAGATTGAAAGACGTTTCGTTAGCTTACAATTTACCATCTAGATTACTACAAAAAGCTAAAATAAGCGGGTTAAAAGTTTACGCAACAGGAAGAAATTTGGCAACATTTACTAGTTATAAGGCATTAGATCCTGAATTTACAAACCAATATGGTCTTCCTTTACAGAGAGAGATTGTTTTTGGTTTAACCCTTACTCTATAAATTAAAATCATGAAAAAAATATTAAAAATATCATTTTTATTAGTCCTAATTGTTTTGCAGTTTGGCTGTAAAAGAACTTTCTTAGATGAAAAACCATTAGGTATCATAGCCGCTGATAACCTTTATGTAAGTAAAGAGGGCTTTCAGGCAGGATTAAACGGCTTATATGCGCTTTGGCGTCAAGAAAGAAGGGGTATTGAGGGATCTAGCAATAGTCTGCCTTTATCGGCTGCGCTTATTGGAGTGGATAATGCCTATAGTTTATATCCTGGTACTGATGGCGATAATGTATTTAACGATTTTGGTGTAAGATTGAATTCTAACTCTTCTTACGTTGGTAATCTATTTACTTATCTATACCAAGTTGTAAATTCTGCAAATACTTTGATAGGTAGATCAGAAACAGCAAAAATAAACTGGACAGATGCTGATAAAAATCAGATTGTTGGAGAGGCAAGATTAATTAGAGCTTGGGCGTATCGCCATTTGGTAAATTTATACGGCCCTGTACCTTTAAGTTTAACAGAATCTTCTGGAGTGAAAACAGATTATGAAAGAGCGTCAGTT
>JACMNZ010000272.1 GCA_014378285.1 Pseudopedobacter sp. | reverse complement strand
TAATGCTATTGAAAATTAGGTTACTAGATTTACGGTTTAGCTACTCTATTTTAATTCGATGCGTTTTTAATCAGCTAAAAATAATAGAGCGCTTAAAATTCTAATGCATTTCTAATATTAGTTTAAGGTTGGCCTAATAGCGTTTTTTTAGGTTTACATCAACAAAAAAAATCTTAAACAAAATGATTATGAAAACTAAAATAATTCTTTTCTCAACACTTGCTTCTATAGCTTTTACAAGTTGTACTATAGTTAAGCAAGGCGAAGTTGGTGTAAAACGCACATTTGGTAAAATAAATGAAAAACCATTAATGGAAGGAGCCAAACTTTTTAACCCTTTTACAACCGCAATCATTAAACTCCCCACCCGAACGATTAATATGGAGGTACGTTTGCCATTGCCATCTAAAGAAGGGTTAACCGTACAATCCGAAGTATCAATTCTATACAGGATGGTTGGTAGTTACGGTCCTTCTGTGGTAGAAAACTTAGGTCGTAATTATGAGCAGGTTGTTATTTTACCAATATTTAGATCTGCCGTTGCGGATATCTCATCCCAATATTTCGCAAAAGATATGCATACCGGGCAAAGATCTGTAATTGAAAAAGACATTAAAAATCTAATGGATAATCAATTGAAAGATAGAGGTTTTGTAGTGGAATCTGTACTATTAAAAAGTATCATCCTCCCTCCGGGTTTAACAAAAGCCATTGAAGAGAAGTTAGAGGCAGAACAGGATGCACAAAGAATGGAGTTCACTTTAAATAAAGAGCGCCAAGAAGCTACAAGAAGAATAATTGAAGCAGAAGGTGTAAGAGATGCTCAAAAAATAATTGCGGAAGGGCTGTCTCCATTATTGTTACGCTTTAAAACTATTGAAGCATTTAACAAGCTTTCTACCTCTCCAAATGCTAAAACAATTATTACAAACGGAGATCAGCCTTTAATGTTTAATGCTGAAAAGTAAACTCACAATTTAAAGAAAAAGATCATGTTAATAGATAAAATGAATTTGAAAAATTATACGAAGTGGAATAAAACCCACCTCGTATTGATATTTATTTGTACGATAGCTGTTTGCTTACAATCAAATAAATCATTAGCGCAAGCTGTTGAAAAAGAATATACTACACTGGAAGATGCTTTGATAGACCCAGATAAGGTTGTGAGGCTTAATTTAGAAAACCAATCAAATACTTTGTTTTTAAAACAGCTTTTTAAGTTTAAAAACCTAGAATATTTAAATCTCAGAAACACTAAAATTAAGACCTTACCACAAGAAATTAATACTTTAAATAAATTGAAGGTATTAGATCTTGGAGATAATTATATATCTGTTTTACCAAAAAATTTTTCTGAATTAAGAAATTTAACAGAGCTGTACTTAGATCATGAAAAAGATATAAAGCTAGCAGAAGATTTTGAGATTTTAAGTAAAATGCAAAGCTTAAGAATTCTTCATTTAGAAAACAACAACATTACCAAATTACCTAAAAACTTTAATAAGCTTAACCAAATAGAAAAACTGTATTTAAATGATAATAAGCTTAAGAATATGCCTTATGAGCTTAAAGAACTAAAAAACTTAAAGTTTTTAGATATCCATCATAATCCCATAATTATTCCTGTTGATGTGATTAAGAAAACATACGGAGGTTTAAAAATCAATTTTTAAAAAAAATTTCTATACTCAATCATTTAAAACAACCTCAATTACAAGTGCTTTAAATAATACTTAAATCTCTTGTTCTGTGTGTTAAACAATAAAAAACTAAAAACCTAAGTTCGATTGTTAATGTCACTAAATTTTAATTTGGGCGTTTTTACACGCTATACATTGTAGTTTTTTTGCTATCTGCACAACGGTAAGAGCAAAAAAAGCTGCCATTTCTATCGTTAACGCAATAATCTAACCTAGAACAATGCTCAAAATAACAAATACGCACATTTAATAATCCAACATGTTATAACGTATAAAATTCTTATATAAACATTAAGGAATTAAGATTTATTATAGAGATACCCAGCTTATTACTTCTAAATGCCTTAATGGTAAATAAAGAGTTAGATTTAAACTCATAGAACATGGAGGAGTTAAGGTTCGTTTAAATTTATTGAAGAGATACCCATCTTAATGTTTCTTAACGGTAAACAAAAAAATATGATTCTTAAAGTTAAACCTCAACTAAAACGGGGCTTAGTTTATTTATCAAACTAACATTTTCTATTTTAATATCTTTTAATAAAGTATCCTCTAAACTGTTTGCCCAAGTTCTGAGGTACAAAATCACATCGTTTTTAATATTATGCTTTAAATATCGTTGCTCTAGAGGCAAAT
>JACMNZ010000271.1 GCA_014378285.1 Pseudopedobacter sp. | reverse complement strand
TTTAGGCGGCTCGGTGTTCTTAATAATTTTATCCGGGAAAAATATTGATATACCATTTAAACCACCAAATGCAATTTCGTTAGATTTTAGTCTCAACCCGGCTTGAGAAGAAAACTGGTTGCTAGTTAAACCATCGCTTGCTGTATAACCCGTAACCACCAAATCATTTTTATTGAAAGGAACTTTAAAGTTGTTGAAGTGGAGTTTGTTGATTCCTAAATCTGTACTTATCCATAAATTTCCACTTTTATCCTCAACAATAGCGTGGATAACATCATCTTTTAAACCTTCTTTTTTAGTTATACTATAAAATCTTTTGTTGCTTCTGTCAAAATAATTCAGTCCACCTTCTTCGGTTCCAACCCATAGTCTGTTTTTTGAATCTTTAAATAGGGTGTTAATGTTGCCGTTTGAAATTTGATATTTTGTATCGGCAATTTTCTGATAGGTTTGTAAAACTTTCTTGTTTTTAATATCGTAATAATTCAATCCGTTTTGGGTTCCGATCCATAAAAAATCATTCCCATCTTTTAGCAAACAAGTCAAAAAATTATCCGTCAAACCTTCAATCAAATTTAAGTCTACATTTGCTGAAGCATTTGGAAACGTCTTATTAACGTTATTAAGACCCGTAAAAGCGATGCTATTTAAAATAGATTTGTCGCTTTTATCAACTTTCTTAAGCATCAGTAGAGACCGTTCTCCGTTGTATAAAACATACATCAATCCACCCCCGTCTGTACCTACCCAAACACCATCTTTATCAGGTAAAACACAGATAATAAGGTTTTCTATCATCCTGCCATTAGCCAATTTAAAATTGTATGGTTTATATGTTTTAGTTGTTTTATTAAAAAGCCCCAAACCGTTTAAACTCCCCACCCAAAGATTCCCTTTTCCATCATCTGCTAAAGATCTTATTCCTAAACTTGGCGATGCAGGGCCTTTAGGCCTTATGGCATAGTACTTACTTAAACCATTTTTACGGTCAATAAAGTTTAATCCGCCCCCAAATGTACCTACCCATAATCCTCCGTTTTCGTCTTCTGTGATTGCGTTTACTAAAACATGGTTTAAGCCTGTAGATGTGCCAATGCTTTCGCCAATATTCTGAAAATTAGAATTTCCCTTGTAATAAAAATTGATTCCTCCTGCAAAAGTACCCACCCAAATGCAGTCGTCTTTATCTTTCAAGAAACTCCAGATGGTATTGTCGCTTAAACTATTCGAGTTTAGCGGATCGTGTTTGTAATTAGTGAAAATTTCGCTTTTGGCGTTTAAAACACTTATACCGTTTCTAGTTGCAAACCATATCTTCTCATTCCCATCAATCAAAATATCCTTTACCCAATTACCTGCTATTGAATTTTTTTTAGGTTCAAAAGTGTAGTTTGTCACCTTTTTCTGGCTTACAGAAGCTTTAAAAATACCAGATGTTTCTGTTCCAAACCACAAGTCACCTTGCAAATCTTGTTTGGTAACAAAGATTTTGTTGTAAACAAAATCTTTGTATTGATAAAAGAAAGAAGGCAACAAAATAGCTTTACCCGTGGTAGGGTTAAATAGTTTTAAACCGTTATTGGTACCCACCCATATTTTATTTTCCTTATCAACGTATAAAGAATATACTGCAAATTTTTTAAAATTAGGCACTACCGTAGTAGATTGAACATCTTCCAGTTTAAGTGTTTTTAGGTTTAATTTCTTTATTCCCCCAAATGTACCTACCCAAATATTTTTTTGTTTGTCTTCAACAATAGATGAAATGTAATTTCTACCTCCTTTAATATCCAGGATATCTATGTGCGTAAATGTTTCCAGTTTTTTGTTGTAACGATTTAAGCCATTTGCTGTGCCTACCCAAATTTGGTCTTTGCTATCTTGCAAAATTGCATTTACCCTACTATTGCTAATAGAGTTTTTATCAGAAATATCTGACGAGTATTTTTTAAGCTCATAACCATCATATCTTGTTAATCCTTTTAAATTCCCAAACCATATAAAACCTTCTTTATCCTGTAAAAAACAAGAAACAGGACTTTGAGCCAATCCCTCTTTGAAAGAGATATGTTTAAAGTTAAGTGTTTGTCCCTCAGAAAATAAGGACAAGAAAAACAATAAGACAATACAGAAGTATTTTTTATTATTCATTAAAGATTGAAATTGGTTATCCGGATATAAGTTGTTTGCACAATATATAAAGATTAATCTTATAAGGATTAATAGGATATATTAAAATATTAATTCATTATATCTCTACCGTAAAAAAACTATTTTTTGGAAGACTTTTCAATACAAAAACACTAAAAAAACATTTTACCCCCATATTTAGTATATTTCAAACCCTCTACCCAGAAAATATCTTCTCATGTTTGCTTAACCAATTTTAATTATCCATTTACCTCAAATTATTAAACCTATTACAATTTTAACAGGTCTATTGCATTAGCATACTAATCTGTATAAAAGTCTTATAGCTATGATCATGTCTTTTAGAACAATTTTATTAGGATTTGATATTTTCCGTTCTATTAAATGTAGTCTGATATTTATCCTTATATTCTGCACAGTTATAACTACTTTAAATCTTAATGCTCAAACAAAAGCCATAAAGCAGGATGAAGAATTTGTTGTTTATAAAAATAAAAATGCGACTATTGTGCAACGTATTGAGGATTTACTGAAAAGGATGACCTTGGAGGAAAAAGTCTTACCAACCAACCAATGGACGTATGGTAAAAACGCCAATGCTAATAATATAAAAGCAAGTAAAAAAGCGGTACGGCCGGAGATTGGCTCATTGATTTATAGAAGTTTAAATCCAGTATATCGTAATGATATGATGCGGAAGGCGATGAATGAATTTAGATTAGGCATTCCTATTTTAATGGGTTTTGATGTAATACACGGCTATCGTACAATTTATCCTGTACCACTGGCGCAGGCCTGCTTACGGAATCTAAACCTAATAGAACAAGCAGCAGCGGTTGCTGCTAAAGAATCTAAATTAGTAGATGTAGATTGGACATTTTTCCCAATGGTTGATATAGCCCGCAACCCTAGATGGGGAAGATTAGCAGTGAATTAATTCCCATTCTATTTATAAACATAACATGAACATAAAAACCAATATGATTCCATCTTTAAAAAAAGCAAAACACTTAGGCTTATTATTCAGCTTTATTTTATTTCAACAATTTAGCACCAACGCTCAAACATCCAACAAAATTGAAAGCCTGATTTCTAAAATGACTTTAGAAGAAAAGGTAGGACAAATGACAAATATCACCATTGGCAGAGTTGCTATTGAAACAGGCGATAAAATTAACATCGATCAGGATAAATTAAGAGACGTGATGATTAATCACAAAGTTGGTTCTTTTCAAAATGTGATGAGCCATGCTTACACTTTAGAAAATTGGCATGAAATGCTGGACAATATACAGACTATGAATATGAAAGAATCCAGATTGAAAATCCCAATTCTTTATGCCATTGATGCTGTACACGGCGCAGATTATACTTTAGGGTCTACTATTTTCCCTCACAATTTGGGTTTAGC
>JACMNZ010000270.1 GCA_014378285.1 Pseudopedobacter sp. | reverse complement strand
TCAAAAAAACTCTTCTAATAGCAATAGAGATTACTCCCGCTTTTTATTAAATCCAGATGGCTCTACAAGAAACACCAATCCAAGTCTGCAGAATAATGACAACCAAGATTTTGGTAACAATTTTGAAATCAACGCCGATTACGATAAAGGATTTAAATTTTTAAATAGTAAAATAGAAGCAGGCGCAAAAGGCTCATTCAATTTTTCTGACCAAAGCCAAGCAGCAAAAACGTTTGATTATACCTTAAATGATTATGTTTTTAATCCATCATTAACCAATAAGTTTAAGTTTAATCAAAACATCTATTCAGGTTATTTATCCTATCGCTTTAAAGTTAAGAACTGGAGTTTTAGGTTTGGAAACCGGGCAGAAGTAACCCAGGTTTCCTTTAAACAAGAAAATGTATCCAACCTTAATATAACACCATATTTAAGCCTCTTTCCAAGTGCATCTATCAATCGTTCTTTTAATAATAAATATAGTATTGGTGTTAGTTACGGCAGAAGGATTGCCCGCCCAAGAGAAAATGCCTTGAACCCAATCATAGATAATTCCGACCCTCAAAATTTGAAATACGGAAACCCTACTTTAATCCCATCATTTACCGATCAATACAGCTTAAACTTTAGTGTTTTTACCGATAAATGGTCAGTCTCTCCAAGATTTAGCTATTCCTTATCCAATAAAATCATCGAGAGGATTAAAACCGTAAGCGCAGATGCTTCTTCTATTACGACTTATCAAAATTTAGCCAACAGTTCTGCATTAACTTTTAATATTTTTGGCAACTATAGCGCAACCAAAAAACAAACCTTAAATGTTGGTTTTTCTATCAGTAAAATTGGTTATAGCTCGGCATTAAATACAAGATATAACAGAGATGGTTACAGCATAAGATCTAATGTTGGCATCAATCATTCGTTAAAAAAATCTGCCGCTTTTGAAGCCAATCTAAACTATTTTAAAAACACAGCAGCCCAAGGCACATCTAACGGATCAATAGAAACGCAATTTGGCTATAAACAAAATCTATTGAAAAATAAAATAGGTTTAAGATTAACTGCTGTTGATCCATTTACACAAAAGAATATCACCAGCATTACAGAAGGCCCAAATTTTTATCAAGAAAGCTATTCAGTACAACAAACAAGAAATTTCTTAGTCGCAGTAAGCTATCGTTTCACAAAAGTAGATAAGAAGGATACCAGTAAAAAGAAATAAAATAATTTGGGCATTTCCCGCAAAAAAGCGGGGTCGGGCTATCCATTGCAATCTTTTTGTAAAAACAAAAAGGATTTCCATTGCTATCCCTAATGCAAAACCTAAATGATCCAGAAACCAATAACTAATTAAAAAAAGGCTTAAATAAAGTAGAAACTTTTTAAGAACAAGCATTAACGATTGGAACGACATCCTTTTTATTTGTTATCTTAAGCGAAGTCGAAAGACGGCAAATAAAAAGATACGAGCGTGTAAAAACGCCCAGATATTCAACTCTTTTCAAAAATAGAATCTATAAATCACAATAAAAGAATCTGTGAAATCTCCTTAATCTGTGTAATCACGAACTAAAAATAACAAGCGGTATGGTCCCTTCCTTTAACAGGCAACCTAAACTGTAAAGAAATCTCATGTGATCCTTTTTGTACCTTAGCTAAAGCTGTGTTGATGAAATCGTAAGAATAACCAAGCTGTAAATCTGGAGTAATAAATATGGAAGCTACTGCATCAAAAGAATCTAAACTGCGGTAAGAAGCACCAATCCATAATTTCTCGCTCAATAAAAAACTAGCATTCAAATCAAATTGTACGGGTGATCCATTTACATATTTAACCAAAAAATTAGGTTTAAATTTAATGCCTTCGCTCATTTGCAAAAGATAACCAGCCTGCAAAAGATAATGCGGACGATAAGCAGTATTTGCGACAGCCTTTGTTAAAGAAGTAATATCCTTATAAAAAAAATGTGGCGAAGATATCCCAACATAATATTTATCAGAAAAAAGCATAGCTCCCCAACCCAAATTAACCCTCATGCTATTTTGATCTTCAAAAACCGGATCAGATGCCGAGCCGGGGCTGTATTTATAATTATTAGAATATTGTGCCCCAAAACTACTAGAACCAACATTTACACCTACAGCCAAATAAGAATCTATACCAACTGGCACCCTTTGCGAAATGCTCAAGTCTCCACCTGTTTCCCTAATTACTTCCCCAATTTGGTCGTTCACTAAAATTGCCCCTACAAAAGTATTGCTTTCGCCAATTGGTGTATGTATTGAAAGTGTTTGCGTATTTGGTGCACCTTTAAATCCTACCCATTGATGCCTACTTAATGCAGTAATGGTTAATGATTCATCTATTGCAGAATATGCAGGATTGATGGCAAGTGTATTAAACATGTATTGCGTATACATAGCTTTTTGCTGTGCATTACATGCCAAAACTGCCAAAAAAATGAAAATGTATGT
>JACMNZ010000269.1 GCA_014378285.1 Pseudopedobacter sp. | reverse complement strand
GATTACTTTATTGACTAAAATTGGATTTTCGTCCAAAACTGTTTTTGTCAAAGCAATAGTTTTTCCGTTTGGCGTAAATGCTCCACCGCTGGTATCCGCCATATTTAAGGTGTAATCATTGTTTGAACCAAATAACAAAGATTGATAATTATTTACGGTAAGTTGAGTTCCATTAACGCCATAAAAAATCTCGCCCCGTTTAATGTTTTTTGTTGATGCGTCAGAATTTGGAATAATATAACGTACCCAACCAAATAGTTCTGAAGCGCCGGGAGACTTTCGGCTTAAGCCAAATTCAACACCATTGTTATTAGTAGTTCCTTGCAATTGTCCTTCAAGTTCCAAATAATCATCTACAATCCAGCTGAATCTATCCACAGCTTCAGCGGCTGGAAATAAACTTTTTGGCTTATAAAGCAAACTTTCAAACAAACTTTCAGGCTGAGAGTAGCCTTGTAAAAAAGTATTTAATTCGGTTTGATTCGCAAATTTGTTGTCAGATAAATTTGGCACACCAGCTTGCCATAAGTAAAATTGATTTAATCCTTTCCAGACAAAATCATTAATTTGTAAATTTGCTGGTATAGCCACATCATCTTGGTCTTGACAGCTTTGGAAAAGACATGCAGATATAAGAATTACAATACTAGATTTTAAATAGCTTTTCATTAGTTTTTTTTATTTCTTAAGTAAAAATAGCGTTTTAAAATTTTAACTTTATCTTTATCCTCAAAAGTTGTTCCAACTAATAATAAAAGTATAAATTTTTATAATTTTATTGCATTGGCACGCGCTTTGTTATTAATCTGCTACGTTTATAATTATTAAAACTTATAACAGAAAAAAATGAAAAAAAGTATAGTAACGGTGGTGTTAATTTTGGTTACCAATATGTTTTTTGCCCAATCAGCTTTCGATAAGTATGACGGACAAGACGATGTGACTTCCATAATTGTCAATAAGAAAATGTTTCAAATGATGGGAAGTGTCAAAGTCGATGCAAATGATAAAGAAACCCAACAATATTTGGCCTTGATGAAAAAGTTAGACAACCTGAAAGTGTTTACCACCACAAGTACGAGAGTTTCAACAGAGATGAAATTAACTATTGATAAATACATCAAAACTATTGGTTTAGAGGAGTTGATGCGTACTAATGATAGCGGGAAAAACGTTAGAATATTGGTTAAGTCTGGATCAAGTGAGGGGCAAGTCAAAGAATTATTGATGTTTATTGAAGGTTCAAACAAAGAAAACGAAACTATATTAATGTCGTTGACAGGTAGTTTTGACCTAAGTGAGATTTCTGTATTAACTGATAAAATGAAAATTCCGGGTGGCGATGATTTGAAAAAAGCTACAGTAGGGAAGTAGTTTAATACACATCAAGCACAATATTTACTTTTGCTGCAAAGTCGATCTTTAGAAACCGAATAGTTAAAACAGAAAAAGAATATAGATTTAAAATTTAAAGAAATCCTAATTACCTATAGAGTAGGTTGTTAGGACTTCTTTTGCTCTTAAAGTGACCACGGCGGGATTTGAACCCGCACGCCCTTGCGAGCACCAGCCCCTCAAGCTGGCAAGTCTACCGTTTCTCCACGTGGCCTAAAAAAAATAGAGACGTTGGCCTCGGCGAATGTCTCTATTTTTTTGTGACTCGACTGGGGTTCGAACCCAGGACCCCAACATTAAGAGTGATGTGCTCTACCAACTGAGCTATCAAGTCCTCAAGACTATCAAAAATTTTTAAATTATGCGTATTTTGTTGTAATCAGACTTTACCTTCCCTAAAATTAAGCATACGGGATATACTTGTATCGTAATACTCTTGTCTTTAAATTGTGACCCGACTGGGGCTCGAACCCAGGACCCCATCATTAAAAGTGATGTGCTCTACCGACTGAGCTATCGAGTCATTGATTCAGAAAAAATAGCTAAAAATCACAAAATTTGTGACCCGACTGGGGCTCGAACCCAGGACCCCATCATTAAAAGTGATGTGCTCTACCGACTGAGCTATCGAGTCATTTCCTATTCTTGAATGCGGGTGCAAATATAAGGTCTTATTTTTAATTTTTCAAAGCTATTTTATTATAAATTTGTCTTTTTTAAACAAAAGCACTTAACGCCTTAGTATATAAGGTTTTATTCAAATGAGGAAAATTATATTATTAGGTTATATGGGCTGTGGGAAGTCCACAATAGCTACCAGATTGTCAAAAATTACCAATATTCCTTGCTTGGATTTGGATAAAAAGATCGAAGAACAATCCAATTTGTCGATAAAAGATATTTTTGAGCAGCAAGGTGAGATTTATTTTAGAAAGCTGGAGCGAGAG
>JACMNZ010000268.1 GCA_014378285.1 Pseudopedobacter sp. | reverse complement strand
TCAAATTTGCGCTAACGCAGGAATTGAAGGTTCAATTGTTGTTCATAATGTAAAACAAGGTAAAGCAGATTACGGATACAATGCCCGTACAGATGTTTACGAAAACTTAATTGGTGCGGGTGTAATTGATCCAACTAAAGTTGCTCGTGTAGCCTTAGAAAATGCAGCATCTATTGCAGCCATGTTATTAACCACAGAATGTGTGTTAGCTGATGAGCCTGAAGAGGCTGGTTCAGCTTCATCAATGCCACCTATGGGCGGCGGCGGCATGGGCGGAATGATGTAATTCTTTCCAAGCATAAAGCTTACAAAAATCCCTGTTCATTCATTTGAGCAGGGATTTTTTATTTGGAAAAGCACAGTCATTCGTTCTTCACTTCCGCAAGTCTGGTCCCGATAGCTATCGGGACACTCGCTTTTTTAATGCTCCAAAAAAGCATTAAAAAGAGCTTAAACAAATGCTCCCATCCAGTTTATTTAACAAAGATTTGTTTACTCTAAATAAGTTTGTCTTTAAAGTTTTGGTAAAACCTATTAGCTGAATTATTTTATCATCGTACGATTTTAAAATTTAATTTCTGGAATTACTTTCCATTTTTCGGAAAAAATTAAGACAGTATTTTTATTTAAATAATTGATATTCAATGTATTAATTAAATGGCATTGCTATTGTTTTTAGGCGTTTAAATATTTTAAAGGATGGTAACTGTATTTGATAAAAAAATTTTTTTAGTAGACGATGATTCTTTTTTAACTGCAAGTTTGCAACAAATCTTAAACAACATAGGATATAAAAACATTGAAATTTATCCTAGTGGGAAAAGATGTATGAAATACATAAAAAATGAGCCCGAGATAGTTTTCTTAGATTATCAAATGGATGATATGGATGGTATTGAAGTTTTAGAAAGAATTAAAAGTTATTCGGCAGATATTCAAGTAGTTTTTACTACTTCAATGGAAAGTGTGGTACTTGCAATTAAATCTATTAAACTAGGCGCTTCTGATTTTTTATTGAAAAAGGATATTTCTGAAAAGGAAGTAGAATCAATTATCAATAATATCACACATGAAAATTTTGCCAAATTATTAGATTAAATATCCAATCTCTAGTTTTCATAAATCAACTCATTCTGTATCATTTAATTTTTTAGGTTAAATTTTGAAGTAAATCTAAATAGACTAATTCCATTTTTTGGAAATAGTCTATTTTTTGTAATTAGTTGAAATTTTTGAATAGATTTATATGTTCGCTGCGTATAAACCTACAGCTCACCTAAACTAAAATCAAGATGAACGGATATTCCATTTTTATTGTCGAGGATGATCCTTGGTATGGTCAGATATTAGAATATCACTTAAGTCTGAATCCAGATTATAAAATATCAAGATTTTTAACCGGCGAAGATTGTCTCAAGAATCTTTATTTACATCCAGATTTAATCACAGTTGATTTTGCTCTGCCAGATACAGATGGAGAAAAAATGTATCAGAAAATAAGAGCGATAATGCCAAATGTTCCTGTAATTATTATCAGTGCTCAGGAAAACATAAGTATTGCGGTAAGCCTTTTAAAAATGGGTGTTTCAGATTATTTAGTAAAAGATGATGCAACCAAAGATTTATTATGGAACAGTGTTATCCGTATTAAAGAAAATCAAAGTTTAAAAAAGGAAGTAGAATATTTAAAGGAGGAATTAGGTCAAAAGTTTTCTTTTGAAAAAACCATAATTGGACAAAGTAATGCTATAAAGTCAATTTTTAAGTTGATGGAAAAAGCAACTAAAACCAATATTAATGTTTCAATAACCGGCGAAACAGGTACCGGAAAAGAAGTGGTTGCTAAAGCTATACATTATAATAGCGATCGAAAGAAGAAAAATTTTGTTGCTGTAAATATGGCTGCTATACCTAAAGAGCTGGTGGAAAGCGAATTATTTGGTTATGAAAAGGGAGCTTTTACCGGAGCTGTCACTCGTAAAATAGGTAAGTTTGAAGAAGCAAACGGGGGGACTATTTTTCTTGATGAAATAGCAGAATTAGATTTAAACATTCAAAGTAAAATTTTAAGAGTATTGCAAGAAAGAGAAGTAGTTAGAGTAGGTGGAAATGAAGTGGTTAAATTTGACGCCCGATTAATTATTGCAACACATAAAAACTTAGGAGAAGAAGTTAAAAAAGGAAATTTTAGAGAAGATCTTTATTATCGAATTATTGGTTTGCCAATAGAACTACCGCCATTAAGAGATAGAGGTAATGATATATTGATTTTAGCTAAACATTTTGCAAATGAGTTTGCGAAGATTAATAAAATGGGAAGCATCAATATTGCAAAGGATGCCAAGGATAAATTATTAAAGTATCAATTTCCGGGCAATGTACGTGAGTTGAAATCAATTTTAGATTTAGCAGTAGTGATGTGCGAGGACAATGAAATAAAAGCAGAGGATATCACCTTTAATTCTATTAAACAAGAACAAAACTTTTTAATGGATGAAAAAACGCTCAGAAGTCATACTTGTGATATCATTCAATTTTATTTAAAGAAAAATAATAATGATGTAATTGTTACTTCACAAATTTTAGATATAGGAAAAAGTACGATTTATAAGATGATTAAAGATGGAGAAATAGAAAGTTGATGATATACCATAATATGGAAAAATTTCTATAATATGGAATTTCTATAAAAAAATTAATGTTAAGTTATTGATTATTAAATGTTTATAATTTAAAATTAATTGGAATAATTATAGCTATAGTAAAATTTAAAATTGTTTAATAACTATAGTAAAATTCATCCATTCAAATCAAACCCAAAGTAATTATATTATGAACGCCTCTCTTTTCCAATTTTCAGCAAATAAATGGCTTGGTCATCCATTAAACAAATTAACAAATTATAACAAAGTAAAATTAGTTTTATGCTTTGCTGGGAAAGAACTAATGCAACAAGAAAACATATATTCTTTATTAGCAGATAAATTTATTGGTGCAGATGTAGTGATGTGTAGTACCGCTGGAGAAATTTATCAAGATACAGTTCTTGACGATTCATTAAGTGTTGTTGCTTTAGAATTTGATAAAACAAAGTTGATAACTGTAAGTGTAAATATTAAAGACTTTAATGATAGCTATGCTGCTGCAAGTGGGCTAATAGGGAAGCTTTCAAAAGAAAATTTAAAATACATAATGGTTTTTTCTGATGGAAGTTTGGTGAATGGAAGTGAGTTAGCAAAAGGATTAAATGATGCGGCAGGAAAAGGGGTGTTAATTACTGGAGGATTGGCCGGGGATGCTGCTAATTTTAAATCTACTTTAATAGGATTAAATGAGCAACCAATAGAAGGTAATATAGTAGCTATTGGTTTTTATGGAGATCAAATAGTAGTTACGCATGGCTCTAAGGGTGGGTGGGATATGTTTGGATTAGAGAAAGTAATTACCAAATCAGAAGCAAACGTATTGTATGAAATTGATGGAGAAAATGCTTTAGATTTTTATAAAAAATACCTTGGTCCTGATGCTCAAAATTTACCTGCATCTGCCTTGCTATTTCCCTTAGCTGTTACAGAACCTGGTGCTCAAAGACATGTGGTAAGAACTATACTTTCAATTAATGAGGAAGATAAGAGTATGACTTTTGCGGGCGATGTGCCAATGGGAGGAAAAATAAGGCTAATGAGAGCTAACTTCGATAAAATTACGGATGCTGCTTCAGATGCTGCGGCAAATAGTATTTCAACATCAAATCTAAATCCTGATTTTTCATTATTGATAAGCTGTGTAGGTAGAAAGCTAATTCTTGGGCCTCGAATTGAAGAAGAAGTTGAAATTGTAAGTGAAACTTTTAAAAATGAAACTGTTATGGCAGGTTTTTATTCATACGGTGAAATATCTCCATTTAATGAAGGAGGAATCTGCCAATTACATAATCAAACGATGACAATTACCTCGTTTTATGAATTATCATAAACTTCTAAATAGACAAATCAGTAAATATCTTCCTGAAGAATTACAGGAAAATGAAGCTATTAAAATTTTTTTAAACGTAATAGATGATTCTTACATTGCTTTACAGCGAGATAAAGAATTGGCAGAAAGAGCATTTGGTATTAGTGAAGAAGAATATATAGCACTTAATCAAAAACTAAATGATGAATTAACGCTCAAAAAACTCTCTGTTGATAAATTAAAAGAAGCGGTTGGTGAAATAGGTGGAAATAGTGAAAATTCTGATGATTTATTGTCCATTGCAAAATACCTTCATCAACAAGTTGGTAAAAGAAAAAATGCAGAGGAAGTTTTTACATCCTTAATTAATAATACACAAAGTGGAATTTTGCTTGAGGATGAAAACAGAAAAATTGTGTTTACCAATCAACTATTTTGCGATCTATTTCAAATTCCGGTTCTTCCAGATTTATTGAAAGGGGCAGATTGTAGCGATAGTGCGCAGCAAAGTAAATTCTTATTTAAGCAACCAGAAGAATTTGTGTTGCAAATTGATCAAATCCTTAAAGATCAAATATTAACATCTGATATTTTAGAGTTTGCTGATGGCCGAATTTTAACTAGAGAATACATTCCCATATTTATAGAAAATGAGTATAAAGGTCATTTTTGGAACTATACAGATATTACCGAAAAAAGAAAAATTGAAGAATCAATTCAGCAAAGTGAACTCAAAAATCGCTTAATTATGAATGCTGCTTTAGATGCTATTATAACTATCGATAAAAAAGGAATCATTACTTTTTGGAATCCACAGGCCGAAAAAATATTTGGTTGGAAAGAAAAAGAGGTATTAGGTAAGCGATTAACGGATAACATTATTCCTCCCTATCACAAGAACGGTCACGAAAATGGGATGGAAGGTTACCGTCAAACGGGTGAAGGCCCTGTTTTAAATAAAATTCTTGAGATGCCTGCTGTTAATAAAGAAGGAAAGGAATTTCCAATTGAACTTTCTATTATCCCAGTAAAACAAGGAGATACAGAATTTTTCTGCTCTTTTATCCGTGATATTTCAGATAGGAAAAGGAGTGAAGAAGCCTTAAAATCCAGTCAGGAGTTATGGCAGTTTGCTTTAGAAGGTGCAGGAGATGGGGTTTGGGAATTTAATTTTGAAACCAAAGAAGTGTTTTTTTCAAAGCAATATAAAAAAATGCTAGGGTATGAGGAGGAAGAGTTTAAAAATGAGATCAATGAATGGCATAGTCGGATTCATCCAGATGATTTAAATATTATAGTTCAAACAGATAAAGAGTATGAACAAAAACTAATTACCAATCATCAATGCGAGTATAGAATTGAGCATAAAAACGGAAATTATATTTGGATTCTGGATCGAGGGATGATTGTAAGTTACACAGATGATGGAAAAACCAAAAGAATTATAGGAACACATACCGATATCACCGAACGAAAACTATCAGAGCAAGCCTTAAAAATTAAAGAAGAAAAGTACCGAAGTATTTTAGCCAATATGAATTTAGGATTATTGGAGGTAGATAACGATGACATTATACAATATGCTAACCAAAGCTTTTGTCAAATAAGTGGTTATCAAATTGATGAATTAATAGGGCACAAAGCATCACATTTATTACTCTCTGCTGAAGACAAAGAGATTATTATTGATAAAAACAATCAACGTAAAACAGGTATTTCTGATGCTTATGAAATCCCACTTAAAGATAAAAATGGTCAAACTAAATGGTTATTAATTAGCGGTGCACCTAGATATAACGATAATGGTGAATTAGTAGGTTCTGTTGGTATACACTTAGACATTACAGCGCAAAAACATTTAGAAATAGACTTAACAAATGCCCGAGATGCAGCCCAAGCATCCACTTATGCAAAAGAGTTGTTTTTGGCAAACATGAGTCATGAAATTAGGACACCTATGAATGCTATTTTAGGGATGGCTAATCAATTAAACAAAACAAAACTTGATAAAAACCAACAATTTTTTCTGGATACTATCCATTCAGCTTCTGATAATTTAATCATCATCATTAATGATATTTTAGATCTTAGTAAAATTGATTCTGGCAAATTAACTATAGAAAAAATTGGATTTGAACCTCAAAAAGTGATTGATAAGGTGATGCAGGTATTGCAACACAGAGCAGAAGAAAAAGGATTAAAGTTCACTAACTCTTTTTTTGATTTAAATATTTCGCCAATCCTGATAGGAGACCCTCATCGTTTGGAGCAAGTTCTTTTAAATTTAATTAGCAACGCCATTAAATTCACTTTTAAAGGCTCAGTTGATATCATTTGCAAAGCAGTTAAGAATGTCGAAAATTATCAAGAAATTGAAGTTACGGTTACAGATACCGGTATTGGTATGGAGGAAGTTTTTATTGATAAACTATTTGATAAATTTTCTCAGGAAGATAATAGTGTGACTCGTAAATATGGTGGTACAGGTTTAGGAATGAGCATTTGTAAAGAGCTTCTTACGCTTATGGGAGGCGAAATTTTAGTTTCTAGTAAAAAAAATATAGGAAGTTCTATTTCAATCCTTATCAAAATGGAGAAAGGTTTGCGGAAAGATTTACCCCATCATGATACATTAGTTATTGATACCAATATTCTAAAAGGTAAAAATATTTTAGTTACAGATGATAATGAGATAAACCGTTTGTTAGCATCAACTATTCTTAAAAACTTTGGTGCAAATATTATAGAAGCACAAAATGGGTTAGAAGCTATAAATCAATTAAGAGACAATGATACAATTGATTTGATTTTAATGGATTTACAAATGCCAGTAATAGATGGGTTAGAATCAACTGAGATTATTCGCGGAAATATAGATGAACATATACCAATCATTGCTTTAACCGCATATGCGTTAAAAGGTGATAATCAAAAATGTTTTGATGCGGGAATGAATGATTATATCTCAAAACCATTTGAAGAAATTCAATTATTGAGAGTAGTAACCAAATGGCTAAATAAAGAAACAGATCGTAAATTTCAACCAATATTAATTTTAGAAAATAAAGATTTAGCTCAAACTCAACCTTTATTTGATTTAGCTCAAATTCAAGAAATATCAAGAGGAAATTCAGATTTTGTAGAAAAGATGATTAGCCTATTTATAGATCAAACTCCAAAATCTGTTCAAGAAATTAAATCTGCCTATCAGAATCAAGATTTTGATACGGTTAGAAAAATAGCCCACAGAATGAAACCTTCCTTACTTAATTTAGGTATCAAATCCTTAGGAAATGTTATAACAGATATTGAACATCATTCAAAAGATGATCAAACATCT
Organism: Pseudopedobacter sp.; assembly: GCA_014378285.1. GTDB lineage: Bacteria > Bacteroidota > Bacteroidia > Sphingobacteriales > Sphingobacteriaceae > Pseudopedobacter. The sequence continues at coordinate 1,267 of JACMNZ010000268.1, read as the reverse complement.
AAGAAATTAGAAGGATTAATAGATAAAGTAGAAAGTGTATTGGAAGAGGTGGTGATTGGGTTAGGAAAACAAAAAATCTAATTTTTTGATGTTGGATATACTAATTTCAAATCTTGATTTTCTGAATTGAAAAATCAGGATAATCTGTATTAATAGATAAATTTCTTTTAAAACAAAAAAGTCCAACTTTTCAGTTGAACTTTTGGTGGGAGATACTGGGTTCGAACCAGTGACCCCCTGCTTGTAAGGCATATCCATTATCCATTACAAGCTCGTTTAAAACCTCTTTTCTATTGATATTAAAACATGTACTAACTATGTACTAACAAACAACCTGGTACATGAAAATTATTTTCTATAATGTTTTGTGCTACTAATTTTGAGTAGCTTTTATATTGTAAAAGATTTGAATCTTATAATATAAAACAAGGAATTTTGATGGTATTATCAAGTCTGTAAAGTGTTTTATTGAGTTATTTATACTTATATTAATATCTATTATACATTATATTTATCGAAGGACTCAATAATAATTCTAGAATTCCAAAATGTAAAAACTATGTTTTTTATAGGATTAATAAAATGCATTCTGCAACTTATCTGTGGATTAACGTCAAATTCTGCGTTTATGATAGCTTGAAATAAATTATCAAGATTTATCTCATTTCTAGCTTTAATTGTAAACACTTGTTGTCTATCGACTTCATTTGTTTCATCAAAGGAATTCCAAGAAAAGCAGTTCTCCTCGTTCAGGTTTTTAAATTGGTCTATGTTGTAATCTGTAGGGTAAAGATCCCATTCATTTATCAAAACCCAGATAGGCTCATCTGGCTGGTCAAAGATTTTATCAAAAATTTCAACTGCTTTAATTAAAGCAAATTCACTCTGTTTAACATAATCTATTTTAGGATATAACCCTAAGCCGATGGTTTCAGAATGTGGAGTAATAAACTCGCAAAAAGATGCATTTAGCTCACTTCTTGGAAACTTGTTCCTTAAATAATCTTCTAAAATATTTTTAGAAAGCATAAATGTGTGTTGATAGTTGTCACAACAAAAGCAGGTTAATTAATTGATGGTCAACCTATTTAAGGAAAAGTCAATTGTGGTGTACAAATAGTTGTCAATTATTAAAAATGATTTAATAGAATTAATGTATAACATATTGCATAGAGACTGAATATTCTTTAAAGCCATCATTACTATATATGATTCTGATTTCTATCACTCTTGATTCATCCAATAACATGTATGAGTCTCCTTCTTT
>JACMNZ010000267.1 GCA_014378285.1 Pseudopedobacter sp. | reverse complement strand
TTTAAACGGAATTGATAATCCTATTACATCTGACTTTTTAGCTTTAGATATTAAACAAGCTTTGCATTACTTGGGTGAAATTGTGGGTACAGTTACTACAGATGATTTATTAGATAATATTTTTTCAAAATTCTGTATCGGAAAGTAAAACATAAATGATATGAAAATCATGAAATATAATTAGTGTCTACTTCAAAAAAGGCAAAGCAGCACTTGGTACAAATTGAGTAACATCGCCACCGTATCTCAAAATATCCCTCACAATTGTGGAGCTAATGGAAGAATAGCCTGGTTTACTGACAATAAAAATGGATTCTATTTCTGGGATTAAAGAATGATTCATTTGGGCAATTGCTTTTTCATACTCAAAATCCGAAACGGTTCTAATGCCTCTTATCATGTGAGAGGCGCCAATTTCTTTACAAAAATTTACTGTCAAACCTTCATAAGCTATCATTTCTAGTTTGGGTTCATCCTTAAAAACAGCAATGATCATTTCTAATCTTTGCGCAATAGACATCAATGATTTTTTGGTGCTATTGGTTCCTATTCCCACATAAATCTTATCGAATAATGATAAAGAACGCTTTAAAATATCTACGTGTGCTTTGGTGATAGGATCGAAAGAACCTGGGAACAATGCAATTTTCATGATGTTAATTTTGATTAAAATTAAGATTTAAATTTAAAAAAGCTAAAAGCCGAATAACCGTATACCCGTTTATCCGTAAAATTTGGATGATTGGATAAATCCTGCATACTTTGATGTTCAATAATTAAAATACCATCCTTATTCAATAATCCCTTCCCAAAAACGATAGTCGCAATTTCTGGTATCCGGTTTAAATCATAAGGTGGGTCGGCAAAAATTAGGTCAAATTTTTCTATTTCTTCATTTAAGAATTTAAAAACATCAGCCTTTATGGCTTTTAAATGTGCTATTTTTTGCACTTCGACAATTTTCTTAAGATAATTATAGCAACCAAAATTTTTATCAACGGAAGTTACCGAAACAGCATTTCGAGAGGCAAACTCTAAACTAATATTGCCAGTGCCACTAAATAAATCTAAAACCTTTATAAAATCAATATCAACCTGATTCTGTAAAATATTAAATAAAGCCTCTTTGGCCATATCTGTTGTTGGCCTTACTGGTAAATTTTTTGGAGGATAAAATTTAAGTCCTTTAAGTTTGCCTCCTATTATTCGCATAAATGCAAACTTAATAATGAAAAAAAACGTGGCATTACAGGCTGACCTAATCCGTTGTAAAATAATGGAAGACTATCTTGATCCGTAACTTCTGTACGAGGGAATTGATTGACTATTTTTTTGAAGGTATCGCCAAATTGTTGGATATCGCCACTTACTTTAACGGTAACACTAGCTGGTTTAATTTTATTTTGCTTAACTGATAACAAAATGAAGTACAAAAGTTCATCATCATTTTGATATTCAAAAACATTGTAGAATTGAAATTGATGATCTTTCAAAATGATGATTTCTATAAAACCTTGTTTGATATTTATAAATAATTGAGAAAAACCAATTCTGCTAAAAGCATAAGTAATTCCACTGTAAAATGGTATGAGTTGAGGAAAAATCTCGGCATTAGGAAAAATTGTACTCAGTTTATCTAATTGCAATTTGGGCAGTGCATAAATTACAGTTATTCCAGATTTTTCTAAAGATTTAATTAAAACTTGATCATTATTAGAAGGTTGAATGTATTTACTGTAATTTTCTAAATCTTTTGAATGAAAAACCTCTGAAGGTATAAACGTGAACTTTTGAGTGGGTAAACTTATCTTTGTTTTAGCAAAATTTCCTTGCAAAACAGAATCGTTTAAATCGTTAAAAATAACTACTGGTTTATGTGCGATAAATTTTACACCCTTATCTTTTGGGTCTATAATGGCGTAATTATAAGAATTAAGACCAATTTCTAAATACAATTCATAGTCTTTTAGGTTTAAATCTTCAAAGCCATCTACAGAAAGGATAATTTTATCGTTCATAGAAAACAAAAGTAAAAATATTATCTGTAAAGCAGAGTCTGATTTTAAAGCAGTTTAAGATAGTTTTAGCATCGATTTTGTTAATTGTTTGCGTGAAGGATTGAGGTACCTCACCGTCTGTTTTTTCGGGCAGGCTTTTTTACCATTCTGAGCGGAGCCGAAGAATAAGACAAAAAAGATATATCCGCCAGCTGGCGGACTGTAAAAACGCCTAAAAACTTTTTCTTCTACATATTAATCTAAATGAGTTTATAATGAATTGGTTTTTTTAACGAAATTTGAGGTAATGAGCATCGCACATGATTTAGCAAAATCTTTTCCGCATTTACCTAATCCTCAACAGCTTTATTTGTTTGATAAACTTGATCAATTTATGCGTTTAAAGCAGGATAATTGTGTTTTTGTTTTAAAAGGATATGCTGGTACAGGAAAAACTACGGTAATTAGTACGCTCATAAAATTATTGCCGAGGTATAATCTTAAAACTGTTTTAATGGCACCTACAGGTAGGGCTGCAAAGGTTTTAGGCAATTACTCTAACAAAGAAGCATCAACAATTCATAGAAAAATATATAGAAAGAAGTCTGCCGTTTTGCCAGATATGCAATTTAGTTTAGCGGCTAATTTACACAAGGATACCTTATTTATTATTGATGAAGCTTCTATGATTGCCGATGAGAAGACGGATTATAGCGGAAGCAGTTTATTAGAAGACGTGATTTCTTATGTATACGAAAATCAGAATAATAATCGAATAATCTTTATTGGCGATACCGCCCAACTTCCTCCGGTTGGTTCCTTAGAAAGCCCGGCTTTGGTAAAAGAAAAATTAATTCATTTCCAATTAGAAGTTTCTGAGGTGGAACTTACTCAAGTTGTAAGGCAGGAGCTAGAATCTGGGATTTTACACAATGCCACTACCATTAGAGAGCTAATCCGAACAGAAGAAGAAGCTTTCCCTATATTGGTTACCAAAGGTTTCAAAGATGTTTATCGCATGATGGGAGATAAAATTGTGGAGGGTTTAAGCTATGCTTATGATAAATATGGGATGGAAAATAGTTTGGTTGTTTGTAGATCAAATAAAGGAGCAAATATGTTTAACCAAAGCATTAGAAACCAAATTTTATGGCGTGAGGATGAAATAACAGGCGGCGATTTAGTGATGGTAGTTAAAAACAATTATTTTTGGTTAGAAGAAGAAAAAGGCGGTTTTATTGCCAACGGCGATATTGGGAAAATTACTAGGGTTAAAAACATTCAAGAAATGTACGGTTTTAGGTTTGCAGAGGTTCAAATTCTATTTGCCGATATTGATCAGGAACCATTAACCTGCAAAGTAATGTTAGACACGCTTTATTCTGAAACGCCAAACTTACCTTACGCCAAGCAAAAGATTTTGTTTGAAGAAGTGATGAAAGATTATGAGCATTTAACAACAAAAAGAGCTAAAATGGAGGAATTAAAGAAGAACCCTTATTTTAATGCTTTACAAATTAAGTTTGCTTATGCAGTTACCTGCCATAAAGCACAAGGCGGACAGTGGGATGCGGTTTTTATAGACCAAGGTTATTTAACTGAGGAAATGATTAATATAGAACTGTTAAGATGGCTTTACACTGCTACAACAAGAGCTTCTAAAGAGTTATTTTATGTAAATTTTACCGATTTATTTTTCCCTACTTAATTTATCATTGAGTTTCTATTATAAACTTTCAAATAATAACCAATCAATAACAATGCAATAATTAAAAATATAGAATTACTTATGTTAGCAAGTTTAAACTGCTTCCTGATATTATTTACTGCAATTTTTGCTTGGGTTTCTTTAAATTTTTGGTCTGTATATAAATTTTGAAAAACATCAACAAGTTCTACCATTATCTTCATCCCTGCTTCTCCTTTAACTAATTGAACAGTTTCTATATTTAAACTATGGTTTTGTAAAATTATGATTTTGTCCATCTCCTCTATTTTTTTATCAATGAGTAAATGCAATCTTTCAATCTGTTTAGGGTTAGATTCAATTAAACCATAACTCCTAGATATTTTAAAAAATCTGACTTTTTCAGATTCTAATTTATATAAAGATTTTTTATACTGATTTAAATAAATGGTATCGTTGCTAATTAAATATCCTCTTTCAAAAGATTCTGCCTCTCGTAAATTTAAAATCAAGGCGTTAGAACTTTCTAAAAAGTCATATTTATCTTCACCTGTTTTTAGGTTTGAAGAAATATTATCATACGTGAAAAGGGAGAAATATAAATAGCAGGAGGTAGATGCTATTGCAGAAAAAATTAATAAGTAAACAATAGTTACTTTTTTCATTAAAGATAAATTTTAAGAAGATTTTAGAACAAAAATAACAAAAGGTTTAAAATTTTATAATAACAATTAAACTATTTTATTGATTTAATCCTTAATGTAAATTTAAATCCATTGGTAATTTTTCCGGATGATATGTTTTTATCTACAGCAGTAACCTCTTTTTGCACCAAGCCTACATTTTTGGCATAAGTAA
>JACMNZ010000266.1 GCA_014378285.1 Pseudopedobacter sp. | reverse complement strand
TTTTCATTCTCTAAGATGATCTTGCCATTCAAATTGATGTCTTTTGAAGGGATAACAACCTTTCCCTGCCAGTTTTGGTTGTCTTTATCATAAATAAAGTTATCCATCATTACCGTTCCGGGAGTTAATTGATCTTCACTTTCATGCTTGTTGCTTAATATCTTTCCAAAAAATTCATTCCCAGATTTATATATCTCAATAGTTCTAACACCGCTTTCTTCTGTCCATTTACCCAAAATTGCATCTTCTTTTTGTTCAATATTTATAAATGAACAAAAGGAAAAAAATATTAAAAACAGAAAACATATAGAAAAACCTTTATTGATTCTTTTCATGGCTAAACATTTGTTAAATAACATCGTTTAATCAAAACCAAACATTATACCAAGGATTTAAATCTGGTTTAATAAAAATTAATTTAATTATATCATGACAAAGGAAGTTCTCAATAGCAATAATGCTAGCATTAAAAGATTTTTAAATCCCGTACAAGAGTTAAGGTTAATTATTACGAATGCTAAATCTCAAGAGAATATTCCACTTGCTTTTTACCAATCTGCTGCTAGGCAGTATTTGTTTTATTTAGAAGCTTTATGCCGGATTTATAAGAATACAAATAATAATAAGCTTTTTAAAAAACTAAAATTCAACATTAAAAGTTTAGAAGATCAATTGGGGAAAGTAGATCAATATGAATCGTTTCATAATAAGTTTTCTAAACTTAAAGACTTTCCTGCCGTATTACTTAACCAACTGTTTCAGCATTTTCAGAACGAATTGAATAATTTAAGTAATTTATTAATTAAGGATAATTGGCTTAATGATAAAAAAAACAGGGTCGACAAAATAATTACGCAATTAGATAAAGTGGATTGGTTAAACCCAGAGGAAGAAAAAAAAGCAATTGCGAAAACTATCCGTAAAGAGATAAAAACTGTTTTAAAAGATTATAAATCAGAAAAATTAAATTTTGATAAGATAGAAGAAGGGGTGCATGAATTTAGAAGAAATTTAAGGTGGATTAGCATCAATGCACAAGCTTTAAACGGTTTAATCCAATTAAAAAAAGATGAAAAAGCTGCCGATTTTAAGAAATATTTAACACATGAGGTAATTAATAGTCTGTTTAATAAAATGCCGAAAAATAGAGCAGATTTAGAAGTAATTGAATTTTCTGAATCTGCATTTTATGCTTTAAGCTGGTTAATTGCAGAAAGTGGAGATTTAAAGGACGAAGGACTTGAGTTAATTTGTATTGAAAAATTAATGAAGGAAACCGATTTTATAACCGATGATAAAATAGCTACAGAGGCCAAAAAATTTGCTCAAAATGTTCAATTATCACTAAAAGAAATAAAAGCTAAAATGAAAACCTTAGTAGATGCTTTTATTTATGATGATAAAATATTAGAGATATTAAAAAAAGACTTAAAAGCAGTTTAAAACTAATCTAATTCTGGGGTTTTCTGCTCTTTAGCGGTTTCTATGTAAAGCATTATTTGATTTACACATTGAGTTAGGTTTTTTTCGATTTCGAAATCCCAAAACCGCATTACGGTAAAACCGGCATCTTCTAATTTTTTGTTAACCTCTAAATCTCTTTGGATATTCCTTTCAATTTTGGCTACCCAAAAAGCCTTATTTTTTTTCCATTCCCCTTTTCTTTTCTCCCAATCGTAACCATGCCAAAATCTTCCGTAAACAAAAATACTTAAACGGTACTTTTTTATAACGATATCTGGATTGCCATAAATATTTTTTGATGAATGCGATAACGAACATCAAGTTTCCATAATGCT
>JACMNZ010000265.1 GCA_014378285.1 Pseudopedobacter sp. | reverse complement strand
GTAAATAGCAGTGTAAAAAGTAGATCTTTCATCATTAGTTCCTCCATTTACGGTAATTTTTTCTAAATACTTAGACCAATCGCCTTGAACTTTACTTAAAGTGTTTTCAAAATTCCAGCATGGGATTTCTGCATTTAAGTTAAGCGAAGCATTTTTTTTGCTTACAAAAGAAAGTGCTGTCCGCACTTTTACTTTTTTTGTGCCTTGAGCAAAGCTGATGTAGCTTGCAAAATTATTTCCAGAAATTGTATCTCTGTTCGAAAATTTCTGTTCACCTTTCCAAACCCCAAAATCAGAAATTGGCATATCAAACTCCATTACAAAATAAATTTTGTAAGGTAAATGAGCGGGGTCTCGCCAGCAAAAACCGCCTGTAGAAACCCAACCTGAAACTTGATTTTTTTCTTTATTTATTTCTATTTGCCCATCTGCAATGCCGTTAGCACTGTTTGTTGGGATAAAAATAATTTGTGCTTTATCGTTTCCTTTGTAATCAATTTCGCCAATACCGGCTCTTTGTGTAGCAGAAAAGCGAGCATCTATTTGATAATCTTTCAGTTTTACTTCATAATATCCTGGACTTGCTTTTTCATCATCATGAGAAAATGAACTTTTATAAGCATCGCGATTTTTTACAGGCGAAACATTCAAATCGCCCGTAAGGGGGAAAAACATTAAATCTTGCATTGCGTGGCAACCTACACCACTAAAATGTGTTAATCCAAAACCTCTGATTTCTGTTTGGGCATATTTATAACCCGATCTGGCTTCAGTTTCATCGTAATTTTTAAAGGTGTTTGACGGAGAGATAGAAATCATCCCGAAAGGTGCCTGAGCACCAGGATAAGTATTACCATCTTGCCCCGTTCCAATAAAAACGTTTACATAATCAATAGGCCTTTTTTTTTGGGCTTGCACCTGATAAGTGCTGGCAAAAATTATTGTAAATATGAACCATTTTTTTATCATGATATTTTTTTAATCTTGTTTTATGGATTTCCATAAACTTTAACTTCCCATACGGAGGCCGTACGGTCTTCGGAATTATTGATAGAAAGTTTGATAAATTTTGCTTTAATATCTACATCCGTAAACATGTTTGGATAAGCCTGCACTGCCTGTTGGGTATGGTCAACAATGGTTGTCCAGTTTTGGTTATCGTTAGAATATTCCAGTTTGAAAGTGTGCCATTTGTCGGGATACTCAAAATCAACTTCAATTTGTTTAATGGCTCTTTCTTGGCCCAAATTGATGGATAACTGACCTTGCTGGTTAACCTCGGTTGTCCAACGGGTATCGTTTTTACCATCCGTTGCATAAACAGCTCTGTGTTTTAAACCTTCGGTATTGGCAAAAGTTTCGGCATTCAAAGCATAATTTATCATTTTAGATTTGATGCCCAGGGTTTTGGGTAAATCATCCACCAATTGTTTAAATTCTACTGCGCCATCTTTATTAAATACCACTTCACTAACACAACTGAAACGAGAAGCACATGGATTTACCGCATCAGGATCTTGGCGATGATAGAAAGTAAAGTATCTTCCGTTTAGCTCGATGATGGAATTATGACCAGGCCCTAAAACGTTTTGCTTTTCGTCAGTGGCTAAAATAATTCCTTTACCAATAGATTTATAAGGACCCTCAATATTTTTTGAGACCGCATATTTGATGTTGTAACTGCGTTGCCAACAACGTCCACCTGCCCACATGAGATAATAAAATCCGTTTTTGTAAAACATATACGGGCCTTCTGTAAAATCAAAAAGCTCGCCTTGTAATGGAATCGTCTTCACTACTTTTGTTAAATAATCTGGAGAATCGATATCATTATTCATCTCCAAAAGTTGTTTAGTCGCAGATATTCCAAAGATTTTTCCAGAAACAGGATCTAGGAAAGGTTCTAAATCGAAACCTCCTAAATGACTTACTTTTTTAAAGGGGCCTGTTGGCGAATCTCCTTTGTAAACGTAACCTGAATAGTCGATGGAGTTTTGGCAAAAAACATAGTATTTATTGTCCTTCCCTTTGATGACTGCAGGGGCCCAAATGGTTTCATTCGGAAAACCTTCTAATTTTTCGGGCTTCCATTGTACCAAATCATCGGACACCCAAACTAGCGGTTGTCCATCGTTACCGAAAGGGCCATAACCATCTGTAGTAGCGTAGATATAATATTTACCATTAAAATTTTTGATGCTGGGGTCAGCAAAATATCCAGGAATTATGGGGTTTTGTGAAAAGCCAAAAAAGACCATGCAAGTCAATAAAAAAGTGAGCTTTAGATTTTTCATGACTGTTAATTGAGCTTTTTTAATCTATTAATTACTTCAATACACGCCCTGCTATTGTGGTAAGGGCACTTCCAAAAACCTGCTTTATCCTCACCTTCCATTAAAGAAAAATCTTTATTTACTCCCCAAAACCATTCTCCATTTTTATAGTCAATAATGTGTTTTTTAGTAAAATCCCAGATGGATAAAAAATGATTAAAAAATTTATCATCCTTGTTAAGTTGGTAAGCATTTAAAAAGCCAACCATCGCTTCGGCTTGTACCCACCAATGTTTTTCTGATATTAGATGATTTTTATCGACATCAAACTCGTAAATCATAGCTCCTGTTTCATCAATCCCTTCCAAAGAAGCATTTGCAATTTCAACTGCTAATTTCTCAAAATGATGGATAAGTTTTTCATCACCAACAGCCTCTGCTGCTTCCAGCATCAGCCATGAAGCTTCAATATCATGTCCGTAAGAAACAATGTTATGCTTAGATTTCCATTTTTCATCAAAAAACAGAATCAGGTGTTTGGTATTTTGATCAAGGATATGTTTATCAAAAATTTCTAAAAGATGCTTTATTTTATTTTTTAGTTGAGCATTTGGCCAGTATCTGTACAAATTGGTATAAGCTTCCAAAATATGCAGGTGCGTATTCATGGTTTTCTTCTCATTTGCGTCCTTATCACTCAAACGTAAATCCGTAATTTCTTTCCAATCACGAGTTAAAGCTTCTAAATACCCACCATTTTCTATATCAAAACTATATTTTTCAATATCGTGAAAAAGAGAAATGGCTAAATCTAATGATTTCTGATTGTTGCTTGCTTTGTAGTATTCAGCTAAGCCATACATGGTAAATGAAAGGGCATAAATCTGTTTTTTTGTGTCTAAAGGATTCCCTAAAGCATTCACCGACCAATAAACGCCGCCTAATTCATTATCAATGAAATGCTTTTCCAGGTAATCAAAACTTCTTTCGGCCAGTTTCAAGTAACTCGCTTCGTGATTAAAATTATAAGCAGCAGAAAATGACCACAAAATACGGGCATTTAAAACTGCTCCTTTCGGAGCATTTTCTATTATGTTGTTTTTGTTATCTAAAGCCCCTAAAAAACCCCCATTTTTTTCATCTAATGTGTATTTAGCCCAATAATCAAAAATTGATTTTAACTCGTTCTCAAATTCAATAATTAACTTTTTTTGCATTTGTCCTTCTGGTTATACAAGGAAAAAGCTTAGAAATACTGTATTAAAGTCTTCCTAAGCTTTCCTCTTTAACGTTATTTTTTAAATTAATGTGCGTTGTTTAACAACGGTTTTTCTATTGTATTCTGATGATTATTAATTGCATTCTTGTTTTTTTCAATTAACTGATTAATCGCTTTCACAGAATTTGCAGAACTTAATCCGTCTTCAGGTGTGTTCATGCAATAATCTACTAACTGTGCCAACGTTGAAGTTGCTACATGCATACGTGTATCTGAAGATGCATAATAAATAAATACATCTCCATTATCATCGGCTATCCATCCGTTAGAAAAAACTACGTTTGATACATCTCCTACCCGCTCTTCGCCTTCTGGTGCAATAAAATAACCGCCTGGCTTGTGGGTAACTTTAGTTAAATCTTTCAAATCTGTCATGAACATGTACAGCACATAACGTAATCCTGCAGCTGTATTTCTAACTCCGTGAGCTAAATGTAACCAGCCTTTTTCTGTTTTGATTGGAGCAGGACCTTGTCCGTTTTTAGCCTCGTAAACGGTATGGTATTCTTTATTGTATAGAATATGTTCTTTGTTCACCTCCGCATTTTCCATTGTTTTTGATAAACCAAAACCAATTCCTCCACCTTTCCCTGCCTCAATAAAACTATCTTGGGGGCGGGTGTAAAATGCATATTGGTCATCTACAAATTCTGAATGTAAAACCACGTTTCTTTGTTGCAAAGAAGGTGTTTTTAGATCTGCCAAACGGTCCCAGTTTATTAAATCTTTAGTTCTTACAATTCCGCATTGTGCAACAGCTGCAGATTGATCTCCGGCTGGTGCATTTGGGTCTTTCTTTTCTGTACAAAAAAGTCCGTATATGAAACCATCCTCATGCTGGGTTAAACGCATATCATAAACGTTTGTATCTGCATCATCATTGCTATCAAAAACAATTGGCGACTCCCAAAAATTAAAATCATCAATTCCGTTTTTGCTATCGGCAACTGCAAAAAAAGATTTTCTATCTGCGCCTTCAACTCGTACTACAATAACGTATTTATGATTGAATTTAATAGCACCTGCATTAAATGCTGCGTTTATTCCTATCCTCTCCATTAAAAAAGGATTGGAATTTTCATCAAAATCGTATCGCCAATTTAAAGGAACATGATTAGCCGTAACTACCGGGTTTTTGTACCTATTAAATATCCCGTTACCTAATGCTTCTTTTTCGTTCTTCTTTTGTATTAACGCTTGATGATTTTTTTGTAACTGTACCAAGCGATGTGTGAAATTTGATGTCATTTGAATTTTTGATTTGAACTTAAAACTTATTTAAATTGAATTTAATTACTCTGTTTACAATCAAAATGTATACACTACGTTTTGCATCTAGTTTAACGCATTTTAAATTGCTTTTCATAGTTTCTTAATCGCCTTGTTGGGCTTCAAAACTAAAACATTGTAATAAATGTGATTATTGTTAATCTTTTAATTTGATGATGATATTCTTAAGCCAACCCATCTTCATTTTTGCGTCTTTCTGTTAATTCATCGCTCACGGTCATCATAAATGAATCACTTAATTTGTAAAACGCTATAAATAAAGCGGACATAAGCGCTCCTGCAGCAGGTATGAGACTCATCATCATCTTAATGCCGGTTTGGGCATCTTCTGTTTGAATAGCATTAGCTTTAAAACCGTAAATAGCCAATAACCAGCCTGTTAAAGCCCCACCTAAAGTCCATCCAAGTTTTTGTGACATAGAGGATGAAGAAAAAATCAATCCTGTTGCCCTTCTTCCAGTTTTCCATTCAGAATAATCTGCAATATCTGCATACATAGACCATAATAAAGGAAAAATGATACCGGCACAAATACTTATAAAAAACTGGAAAATGAAAATGAGTAAAAGATTATCTTCCTTAAAAAAGAAGAAAATAACACTTAATACACTGGCTACTAACATTGCATATAAAAAGGTATTTTTCTTACCAATCCTATCAGAAACGGTTTTTGCTAATACTACCCCAACTATATTTGCGGCTTGCCCTAAAACTAAATACAACGTACTATAATTTATAGTCACTTTGGTTAAAGGGATTTGAAAAGCTTCTTGACTTTGGAAATAATATTTAAAATAAAAAATTGTAGATCCATCTCTTAATGAATTGAAAACAAGTGTAGAAACACCAGCACCTAACAAAATAAACCAAGGTTTATTTTGAGCTAAATTTTTTAAATCTTGTTTAAGAGATGTTTTTTGTTCTTTAGGCGGACTTATCCTTTCGCGAGTCCAAGCAAAAGTAAAGTAAAATAATACCACAGCAATTATGGCATAAATAATCATGGAATATTGCCAACCTTGTTGTGCGCTTGCTGTACCATTACTTGTTTTACTCAATGCAGCCACTAAAGGTTCTGCGGTTGCTAATACTAAAATACTT
>JACMNZ010000264.1 GCA_014378285.1 Pseudopedobacter sp. | reverse complement strand
GACTGGTTTTCGATATGGCTAAACCAGTCTTATTGATCGGAAAGAATGTTTTGAAAGGATTTCTCATAATTGAAAATAGTCTATAAGTTTGTAATAGGGATTAAATTTAAATGTCTTTTGACTTTTTCTGATAGATTTTAACTGTTCCGCTTATTATTAATTTTTGCTGAGCTTTTAGCAATTGTGGTATCAAAAAAAAGAAATATAAAACCAGAATTTTATTCATTGATACAAATTATAAAATCTTTTCTGCTTTATTTTTTCGATTATGTATTTTATTTAAATTTTGTGGAATAACAATTGTAATTGAGCACTTATGAAATCTTTTAATATTGATGATATCTCCAACCAGGAAGGAAAAATTGCGATTGTTACAGGGGCAAATTCGGGCTTAGGTTTTGAAACTACAAAAGGCTTAGCAAAAAAAGGTTTCTTGGTTATTATGGCTTGTAGGGATTTAAAAAAAGCCCATAAAGCTCTTACTAAAATTAAAAAAGAACTGTCAGATGCGGATTTGAAAATCATTCAAATTGATACTTCGTCCTTAAAATCTGTTAAAGCTTTCGCCGATGAATTTCTACAGCATTATCAAAAATGTGATTTATTAATAAATAATGCTGGTATTATGGTGCCACCTTTTTCTTTAACCCAGGATGGTTTTGAAGACCAATTAGGAACAAATTATTTAGGACATTTTTTATTAACCGGATTATTATTGCCAGCATTAGAAAATACAGAAAATAGTAGAATCGTAACGCTTAGCAGTATTGCACATAAAAAAGGAAAAATAAATTTCGAAGATCTACAGTTTAAAAAACGTACCTATAAAAAATGGGACGCTTACGGCCAAAGTAAGCTGGCTTGTTTAATTTTTGCTTATGAATTGGATAGAAGATTAAAAGCTAAAGGTTCTAAAACCATTTCAGTTGCTTCTCATCCTGGGGTTTCCTTAACCAATTTATGGAACCACATGCCGTATGGTTTTAAAATAATTAGCCCAATTTTTGATTTATTTCTTAGCCAAAGTGCAGAGGATGGTGCAAAACCAACCCTGCTGGCTGCATTAAATAATGGTGTAAATGGTGGAGATTATTTTGGGCCAACTGGTTTTAATGAAATGAAAGGCAAACCTGGAAAAGTACATAGTACACCTCTTTCAAAAAATATGGGAATTGCTAAAAAACTGTGGTCGGTTTCTGAAGAATTAACGAGTATAAATTACTTGGATTAAAACTTTAAGATTGTAGAAAAACCTTATCTAATAGCAGATGAAAGGATAAAAGTTCCTCGTTTTAGTGAAGAACAAGGTTTTTATACAACCAAAAAGCCAAGTAAGATAATGGGTAAAATTAAGGCTAAGAATAGCAAGCCCGAGATTTTATTAAGAAAAGCATTATGGAAACTTGATGTTCGTTATCGCATTCATCAAAAAATATTTATGGCAATCCAGATATCGTTATAAAAAAGTACCGTTTAAGTATTTTTGTTGACGGAAGATTTTGGCATGGTTACGATTGGGAGAAAAGAAAATAGGAATGGAAAAAAATAAGGCTTTTTGGGTAGCCAAAATTGAAAGAAATATCCAAAGAGATTTAGAGGTTAACAAAAAATTAGAAGATGCCGGTTTTACCGTAATGCGGTTTTGGGATTTCGAAAT
>JACMNZ010000263.1 GCA_014378285.1 Pseudopedobacter sp. | reverse complement strand
TGATGAGCTGAGAAAAGTAGGTGACAATCATTCATTCGTACAAACCAAAACTGTAGCAGAAAATTATACCAAAAGCAATTCCACACCTCTAAAACCAAAAGCTAAATTATTAGAAAAAAACATCGGCTATATTTATGTTCCCGGTTTTACTTCTACCAATGATAGCATTTCCAAATTATTTACTGATACCATTCAAAATCTGATAAAGAATTTAGATACTCGACAGAAAATTAACGGCTGGGTAGTAGATTTAAGAGATAATACTGGAGGAAATATGTTCCCCATGATTGCTGGTTTAGGTTCTTTGATTGGCGAAGGAACTTTAGGATATTTTATCAAAAAAAATACTGACTTTAATATGAATAGTAGGTGGTATTATAAAAATGGTATTGCAGGTAATGGAAAAAATTTATCTGTAACAGATATTAAAGAATTTTATAAAATTAAAAATCCTAAATACAAAATAGCCGTTTTAATTAGTAATAAAACAAGTAGTAGCGGAGAAATGACAGCTATTTCATTTATCGGCAAAAAAAACGTAAAACTTTTTGGACAACACAGCGGAAGTTATACAACCGGTAATGTAAGTTTTAAACTTTCTGATGGGTCTGCATTGGTTTTAGCATGTTCTTTAGTTGCTGATAGAAATCAGAAAAAATATTTACATGGAATAGAGCCAGATGTAGTTACTAAGAAGTCAAATACAGAATTTGATGAGGCAATTAGGGTCGCAAGCTCTTGGTTGCTCAATTAAAATGTATGTAAATTTTGCTGAATAGTTTTCTTTAAATCTTCCCTCACTCCTACTTTATCAGCAAAACTTAACCACTTTTTTACCACTTCATTAATTTCATCGATAACCTTTTCTGCTTTTTTAATATTATTGGCATCGGCAATAGCCATTAAATCTTCTTTAGAAATATTACGATGTTTGCCATTTACACTTAAGGTTTGTTGATTTACCCAAACATTATTAGGGTCAAAGGCGTAACAAACATCATAGGCTGGTGCTAATTTCCATTTTTCACCTTTTTTCATCCTGAAAGAAAAGTTTTTGGTATGGTCATCGCAATTGGTAGCTAAAACATTAAAGACCATCCTTTTAAACATTTGCTCTGCCTCAGGATAAGTTAAACGCAGTAATCTCATGGTTTGGAAAACCTGCTCATAACCATAGCTAAACAAATTATTATAATCGAAATGATTAATACCGCAAAGGGTTTGTATATGATGCTTTGTATTATTATCCCTATCAAAACGTTTGGTCATAAAATGCGCCCTATGTCCCTCCTCTAACAACTTACAATCTGACATTTCTATCCCAGACGCAATAGCCATTAAATAATAAGCATATTCTACCTTTCCCCAACCGCTACTTTCTCCAAATTGCGCATCAAAAACGCCATCTAATTTTATCAACCAATGCTCAAAACCTTCAGGAACATCTGTTTGCCCAGAACGAACTTCTCCCGTTTGCTCATTATAAGCGATGACTGCTTTTGGCCTTGCACCTCCAGCTGATGTTCCAATCTTTAATATTTGGGTCAGCGCTTCCTCATCACCATCGCTTAAATTGGTATTAAAAGCTTCCTTATCAGCTAATAATTTTTGAGCGACATCTACTAGATTATCTAGTTGTATAGCAAAGGTGCTTGTACTTGCAGAAACTTGAGAAGGCTTAAACGCTAACGCTCCCATTGCCCTAGAACCAATGAAACAGAGCTGTTCTACAGGATTCATACTGTTTATTGCCCTACCCTGCTGTGCCAACCAAATATTAATTAGTTGATTTCCGTACCTATCTGGTAAAACATCTGCCAATAAACCTGGTAGACCCTTAAAAGTATCCACCGTATTGTCATTGTTTTTTCTCAGTTCGGGGAAACTATATATTCTTGCGCCGTTAGCTAAAGGCATTTTTATTGGTGCTAAATCCCAGCCTTTTTTTAAAAAAGCAGGCGCATATTCAAATGTTGCCAATTGCAGTTCTTGATTCCATTTCACGGCACCAACCAATTCTCCCCATATTGTTACTTCTGCTACATCTACCATGATAATTCATCACTTTCACCAACCTTATTATTATTTTTTTGTGGAGATGCTTTTTTTCTAACTTTTCTCTTCATTTTAGCATAGGCCAGCGGACTGATTTCTTCTGTAACTTCAAAGGTATCTATCACATATAACAAATCTAAAACCCTTAATACTCTTATAAAAGTATTAAGCGTAGTTTGCCCGTCCCGCTCTAACAAGCTTAATGTAGAGCGGCTAATACCTGCTGCGTCGGCAACTTCATCTTGGGTTCTGTTTTGTTTAACCCTATAATGAGAAACAAATTTTCCAAATTGAGCTATTAGCATTTTATCACTTAATGATAGTGATTTTTTGTACGATATATCATTCATAAAATTATAAAAACATACTTAATGTATTCTTTATCATTCAAATATACGATATTTAATTTATTTTTAATAATGTATGAATTATCATTCATTAAATGTAATTAATAGTCTATAGGTATGATTAATCATACAAATATAATTTTAATATTGTAAGTTATGAAATAAAATGCTTTAGCTAAATTGTATAAGATCAAAGAAAACCCTGTTTAATCCATCACCCAAATATTCTATGTTTGAGCGTTGGGCGGAAGGAAGCTTGTTGGATAGTTTAGAAAAAATCAAATAGGTTGGATTCCGTTTTCTCCATTGGCTCAGGGTTTGCAAACCAATAAATAAATTCATGGAGTACCAGAAGATTCTCGTTTGGCAAAACCCACAGGATTCTTAACAGAAGATTATGCCACATCAGATAAATTAGAAAAAGTCAAGAAACGAAACGAAATTGCTATTAATCAGGAGCGAAATTTGGCACAAATGGCCATAGTTTGGTTATTAAAAGATGATAGGGCGCCTACCGTTTTGGTTGGTACAAGAAAGGTGTCGCAATTTGCAGACTCTTCATAAGCTTTGGATTATATTTATTTTGAAGAATACGAATTAAAAGAGATTGATGAAGTTTTGAATGGATAATGTAAAGGATAACTATCAATATACCCTGAAAAATCTTCAAGACATTAATTAGTAACCGCAAGCAAACTAATTGAAAAATTTATTGTTAAAATCTTTAACTTGATAATAAAAAACAAGTAACCCACGCATAAGAATTAAAAAATCAAATTATGTTTA
>JACMNZ010000262.1 GCA_014378285.1 Pseudopedobacter sp. | reverse complement strand
TTCTTCGGCACCAATTGTTGCTGCAATATCAAAAACCGCAGGTCCAAATTTATCACCAACCAGCATAATTCTAAAAGGCAACATTACATCACCAATCTTTAATTTTTTCTCTGCCGCTAGCTCTTTAAATCTATCCTCTATTTCCACACTTTTATTAAGGTTTCCATTCAGCAAATTCTCGGCGAAAGCCATAAAAAACATTTTCTTTTCCTCTGTCCATTTTGGAACTACAGAATTTGTATCATACTTTTCTGGTGTATTAAAAAAGAATGCTCCTTGATGATGAAATTCGCTCAATAATTGGCAACGCTCTTTAACCATATCAATAACTTTGGCTAAATACGCATCTTCAAAATCATAGATTCCATGATAATTCATAATTGCTTTAACAGGTTGCAAAAGCTCTGCGGAGTCTGCTTTTTTAATCCACTCTCCGTTATACCATTTTGCTTTATCGTAATCAAACTTGGCTCCTGCTTTATGTATTCTGTCTAAAGAGAATTTTTCAATCAGTTGTTCCATACTAAAAAGTTCTTGATCGGTACCATCGTTCCAACCAAGCATGGCTAGCATATTGATAAATCCTTCGGGTATAAATCCTTTCTCTTTAAATCCGTCAGAACTTAAGTCTCTATTTCCATCGTACCAATTAATCGGATAAACCGGAAAACCAAATTTCTCTCCATCTCTTTTGCTTAATTTCCCATGACCGTCTGGCTTTAAAATTAATGGCATGTGTGCCCATTGTGGCATTTCATTTTCCCAACCAAAATATTTCCAAAGTAAAAGATGAACTGGCGCGGAGGGCAGCCATTCCTCGCCCCTAAAAGCATGTGTAATTTTCATTAAATAATCATCAACCACAACCGCTAAATGATATGTTGGCATGCCATCGGCTTTAAGCAAAACCTTATCATCTACCTCACTACTATGAAAAGTAATATCCCCACGGATCATATCTGTAAAAGAAATGTTTTCGTCCTTGGGCATTTTAATACGGATAACATGGGGCGCACCCCCTTTTACCAAACTTTCTGCCGCTTCATGCGGGATTGTTAAAGAATTTCTTAACGTACTGCGTGAATTACAATCGTATCTAAAATTTTCTGTTACTTGCCTTTTACTCTCTAAATCTTCTGAAGTGTCAAAAGCATAATAAGCATATCCTGCTTTTACTAATTTTTCGGCGTATTCTCGGTAGATAGATTTTCTTTCGCTTTGGCGATATGGACCGTATTCACCTCCGTCTCTTGGGCTTTCATCAGCTTTAATTCCGCACCATTCTAGGCAAGAAAAAATATAATCTTCTGCACCTTCCACAAAACGGGCTTGATCAGTATCTTCTATCCTTAAAATGAATTTACCATTGTTTTGCTTTGCAAAAAGGTAATTAAACAATATTGTTCTTACACCGCCTATGTGTAAACCGCCGGTTGGGCTTGGGGCAAAACGTACTCTTATTTGATCTTTCATTTAAACAGAATGTGAAAACGCATTTATTACAAAAACCATGCATTTTATTTTATTTACACAAAGTTAAAATTTAGACTTATCAAAATAACCGCTTTTAATTAAAAAAATGATAAAAATTGCGTTATTTTTTTAGTAGTAATTAAATTTAAATTTATTCTTTGGGCGTTTTAACACGCTATCCGCTGTAGTTTTTTTGCCAATTGCAACTTGGCAAGAGCAAAAAAAGCTGCCGCTACTATCGTTAACGCATTAAACTAACATAAGCCTGTGTGAAAACATAGTTAACATCTCTAAATCTAGGACATATTATAACGATAACCTTCCATCGAGTTAAAATCTTATGCCTTTTACTCCTGAAGCAATAATAGCAAACTTTCTAAAGTATCGGCTTCTTCTTTTTTCTTATCAATACGCCAACGTAAAATACGGGGGAAACGCAATGCAATACCAGATTTATGACGAGAGGAGCGATTTATTCCTTCAAAACCAATCTCGAAAACTAATTCTGGTTTTACCGTTCTTACCGGGCCAAAACGCTCTAAAGTATTTCTCTTTACAAAATTATCAACCTGACGGATTTCTTTATCGGTTAAACCAGAATAAGCTTTGGCAAATGGAACTAGTTTATCGCCATCCCAAACGGCAAAAGTATAATCAGTGTATAAATCTGCCCTCCGGCCATGGCCTTTTTGTGCATAAATCATCACTGCATCAACAGAAAGTGGGTCAATTTTCCATTTCCACCAATCGCCACGCTTACGCCCAACTTGGTAAGTAGCCGTTTTTCTTTTAAGCATCAAGCCTTCTGCCATAATTTCTCTGGCTTGATCCCTGGCAATCGCCAATTTTTCCCAACTATCAGCAGAAATAATCTCTGAAAGCCTAAAAACTTCTTGGTGGATTGAGGTGGATTGTGTTTTTTCCAAAATTTTTCGTCTATAATCTTGGCTCTTTAATCTAATGTCTAATCCATCAAACTCCATCACATCATAAGCGATAAAAGCAACAGGATTATCAAGAAGCATTTTCTTTGATATGGTTTTACGCCCTATGCGAGTTTGCAAAATATTGAACGGCAAAGGTTGGTTTTCTTTA